>CAZIRH010000060.1:0-16176 GCA_964541065.1 uncultured Solibacteraceae bacterium | reverse complement strand
GGCAGCTCAGCAAGGCGCCCTCCAGGCCCAGCTCGCCCATGCGGACCAGGTAGGGCATCAGGGCCTGGGCGATGGCCATGCTGGTCGAGCGGCCCATGTCTCCGGTGAGGTTCGGCACGCAGTAGTGCACGACGCCGTGGTAGTTGAAGGTGGGTTCGAGGATGGTGGTCGGGCGGCTGGTTTCCACGCAACCGCCTTGATCGATGGCTACGTCGATGATCACCGAGCCGGGCCGCATGGATTCCACCATCCGCCGGGTGACGACGTGCGGGGTCCTGGCGCCCGCCACCAGCACGGCGCCGATCACCACGTCGGCGGAGGCCACGGCGGCGCCGATCGAATCGGGGTCCGCCAGCGCGGTGGCCACGCTGGGAACGTGCACGATCACCCGGCGCAGCTTCTCGCTGTCGATGTCGAGGACCGTCACGCGAGCTCCAGCGGCCACCGCGGTCCGCACCGCCGAACAGCCCACCACTCCCGCGCCCAGCACCACGATGTGGGCGGGCGGCACTCCCGGGCTTCCTCCCAGCAGAATGCCGCGGCCTCCCGAGCTGGAGCGCAGCAGGTGGGCGGCCAGAAAGACCGTCGTTTGGCCGGCGATCTCGCTGGCCGCGGCCAGCACGGGCAGCCGGCCGTTCTCCCGTTGGATGATCTCGCAGCCGATGGCCGTGATGGCGCGGTCCTGGAGACGCTGGAACACGCCGGGGCCGGCCACTGCCAGGTGGTAGAAAGCCATCAGGGCGGCGCCGCCGGGGTTGAGATCGAGCAGCCTGAGACTCGGGGAGGAGATCTTGATGGCCAGATCGGCGCGCTGGATCACCTCGGCCGCCGAGTAGACGATGCTGGCGCCGGCGCGGATGTACTCGTCGTCGCGGAACATGGCGCCCTCGCCGGCGCCCCGCTCCACCCATACCTTGTTGCCGCGCTCGACCAGTCCCCGCACCACCGGGGGAGTCAGCGCCACCCGCCGGTCGCCGGCGCCTTCTTCGCGCAGAACGCCAAAGTTCATGCTTCGCCTCCCGGCCTCGCCATGGAGTATACTCCATGCGAAGGATCGGGCACGCGGTGAGTGCCGTGCTTTCAATTGTATTGGCCGTGGCGGTCGGCGCCGGTTGCGGGTGGCTCGCCCACATTCTCGGCAGCGCCATGGATCCTTTCCTGCTCGGTGCGATCTTCACCGCCGTCATCTCCTTCCTGCAACTGGGCACCGGAATCCGGGATCTGCTGACCGGCATCGCCAAAGACCGCCTCGAGATGCAGAAGGTCCGGCTGTAGATTGAGAAGCTGCGGACCGAGCTCGCGAGATTGGAGGCACGGATGCGCCAGCCTTCCGATGCCGAGGTGGTCGAATACGGGACCGGCGAGCCAAGCCTTGACCGCTACAGGAGGTGGGAGCGCGAGGAGAGGTTCTTCTGAGCTTCTGGCGGCATCCTCATCCGGTTGCCGCGGGAGCCTCCTCGGGCTGCTGCACGCTGGGCTGTCGACGTCCGGTCACCGCCTCGAAGATCGGCATGGCCAGTTCCTTGTACTTCCCCCGCTTCTCGTCCACCGAGGCAATGATGCGCCCGTCTCTGACCTCGCGGACGCTCCATTTGAGCAGCGTCAAGGCGTTGCCGAACAAGTCCTTATAAGTGTCGATGCCGGCCTCCGCCATGAGGGTCTTGAGCTGCCTGACGTCATCCTCCGGCAAGTCCAATTGCAGTCGCATCGGATTCGGGCCTCCCCTCACAGCTTACCACGCTTATCGAGGATTTCGGGAGCATTCTATGATGATTGGCGGAGGGCTGGATGTCAGTACGCCTCTCCCCCTGCCTCAACCTTGCCGCGGAAGTGCCGGTAGACGAAGACGAAGTAGCCTAGCACCAGAATCATGCCGGGAATCCACCAGGCCAGCGCCACCCGCAGGCCATGGCCGGCGGTGGCGGTGTTCCAGATGGTCAGCCCGAGCCGGGGATCGGTGTTCGACGGCAGCACGTAGGGAAACAAGCCAAACGCCGCGCTCGACAGCATGCCGGCGATGTACGCGCACGAGGACAGAAAGGCCTTGCGGTGGTCGGCGCGGGCCGCAAAGCGGCGCACGGCGATGAGGGCGGCGAGCGCCAGGGCGGGGAAGACGTGGCCCCAGGGGTGCACTGTGAGGTTCGCCCCGAGTTGGGGCTGAACGCGCAGGGTCACACCGCCCACCACCAGCGTCAGCCCCGCCACGAGGTGCCAGGCGAGCGAAACCACGCGCCGGGCGCGCCCCTCCAGGGGCTCGGGGGTCTTCAGCGCCACCCACAGGGCCCCGTGCTGCGCCAGCGTCACGAACGCCAGCAGGCCCACCAGCACCGTGTACCAGTCCAGGACGCCCGGGGCGGGCCCTGGCTGAAAGTCGGTCCACAGCGGCAGGAAGAAGTAGCCCGAAGCATCGAGCGGCGCGCCCCGCACCACGTTGCCCAGCGCCGCACCCAGGGTGATCGCCAGCAGCGAGCTGGCCAGCGCGAACACCAGGTCCGCGAGCTGCTGCCCCGCCGCGGTGTGGGCGTGGTTGCGGAACTCGATCGAGATGCCCCGCAGAATCAGCAGCCAGAGCACGATCATCAGCGGCAGGTAGAAGCCGCTGAAGCTCGCGGCGTACAGGCCGGGAAACGCGCAGTACAGAGTGCCGCCGGCCGCCAGCAACCACACCTCGTTGCCGTCCCAGACCGGCCCGACGGTGCGCAGCACCAGACGCCGCTCGCCCTCCGTCCGGCCCACCAGGAAGTGCACGATCCCGGCGCCCAGGTCGAAGCCGTCCAGGATCACGTAGACAGCCAGCATCAACGCCACCAGGCAGAACCAGAGCATTTCCATGGCGTTCCCCTCAGCTCCCTGCGGCTGCGCCCGGCGCGGGGCCGCGCTCGATCTGGCGCCGCACGAGCAGCAGGAACAGAATCCCCAGCAGGAGGTACATCCCCGAGAAGCCTATCAGGCTGAACAGCGCGCTGCCTGAGGGGACGTTCATGGAGGCGCCCTGGCTGGTACGCATCACGCCGTAGACCAGCCAGGGCTGGCGGCCGAGCTCGGCGGTCATCCAGCCCGCGGTGTTGGCGATGAACGGCAGAGGCGCCAGCAGCACCAGCATCCACAGCGTGGCGCGGGACTCATAGAGCCGCCGGCGCCGCAACTGCCAGGCCGCCACCAGCATCCCGCCGATGAACAGCATGCCCAGCCCGATCATGGCGTGGTAGCTGTAGAACAGCAGCGGGACCAGATCGGGCCGGTTCTCCGGGGGAAAGGCGTCCAAGCCCTTGACCTCGGCGCCCCGGTCACCGTAGCTGAGCAAGCTCAGCAGGCCGGGGATGACGATGGCGTTGTCGAGGCGCTCCTTGGCGGGATCCGGCTGCCCCAGCAGGGCCAGCGGCGCTCCCCGCGTGGTCTTGAACACGCCTTCCAGGGCGGCCAGGGTGGCCGGCTGGTGGCGGACGACCATCTGGCTCTGGCCGTGCCCCGTCGGGAAGAGCATCAGCACCGACGCCAGGCAGCCGGCGATCACGCCGGCCCGCACGAAAACACGTGCCTGCTCCTCGTGTTGCTGGTGGAGAAGGTAGAAGGCGCCCAAACCAGCCATGACAAAGCTGGCCGTCACCACCGCGCCGAGCATGTTGTGCCAGAACATCCACCCCAGCCAGGGGTTCAGCAGCAGCCCCCATAGGCTCTCCAGGACCGCTTCGCCTTGGCTTCCGAGCCGGTAGGCCACCGGGTGCTGCATCCAGGCGTTCGTGGCCAGGATGAAGAAGCCCGACAGCCACGTGCCCGCGAGCATCAGCAACGAGACCAGCCAGTGGCCCCTGGGACCCAGGCGGCGCTCGCCGAACAGCAGCAGCCCCAGAAAGGCGGATTCCAGGAAAAACGAGAAGACGCCCTCCATGGCCAGCGTCTGCCCGATGACGCCTCCGGCCGCTTTCGAGAACCTCGCCCAGTTGGTGCCGAACTGGAACTCCATCGGAATGCCCGTGACGACGCCGAAGGCGAAGCCGATGGCGAAGATGCGTATCCAGAAGCGTGCGGCCTCGCTGTAGCGCTCGTCGCCGGTGCGCCGGGCCGCGGTCTTCAGGATGAAGATCAGCAGCGCCAGCCCCATGGTGAGCTGGGGAAAGAGGTAGTGGAAAGTAGCGGTGAAGCCGAAATGCAGGCGGTGCAGCGCCACCACTGGATCCATAGGCCGAAACCTTGATCCATTGTGCCGGTTTCCGCCCGGCACCCGCAAGACCGCGGCGCGGACAAGGCGCCGACGGCCCGGAACCGTCGCTGCTGTAGTATACTCTCCCCATTGGCGCCGACAGGATGAGCAGCGCGGTCTGCACGATCATCGCCAAGAACTACCTGCCGTTTGCCAGGGTTCTTATGGGCTCCGTTGCCCGGTGGGCTCCGGAGCTTCGCCGGATCGTGATTCTGGTTGACAGAATCGACGGATGCTTCGACCCGGCCAGGGAGGATTTCGATCTCATCCTCTCTGAGGACCTCGGGCTTCCCGATTCGAAGTGGTTTCATTTCAAGTACACGCTGCTTGAATTAAGCACCGCGGTCAAGCCGTTTGTGTTGCAGTTTCTGTCTCAACGGTACGATTTCGAGAAGCTCGCCTATCTCGATCCCGACATCAAGATCTATAACCCGCTGGCCCCGCTGCTTCAGATGCTGGACCAGGACCCGATCGTCCTCACCCCGCACCTGACGGATACTCTCGACGACGGACTCCGGCCCAGCGAGCTCGATATCCTGCAAGCCGGCACGTACAACCTCGGTTTCATCGGTCTTTCCTCCGCTCCTGAGACCAGCCGGTTTCTCGCCTGGTGGCAGGCCAAGCTCCAGGATCACTGCGTGGTCGATCCGGCGCGCGGCCTGTTTGTCGATCAGCGCTGGATCGACCTGGCGCCCGGCCTGTTCGCGGGCGTGCGCATCCTGAGGGAGCCTGGATACAACGTCGCTTACTGGAATCTGAAGCATCGCCGGGTCGAGCGCACCGGCGAGGGATATACGGTCAATGGGCGGCCTCTCTATTTCTTCCATTTCAGTGGTTTCGACCCGGACCATCCGGTCGGGTTCTCCAAGTACCAGAACCGCTTCGACCTGCCGGATCTGGGCGACGCACAGCACCTGATCCGTGAGTACCGGCAAGACCTGCTCGCCCAGGGCCACGCCGAATGCCGAAGCTGGCCTTACGCCTATGCGACGTTCGCGAACGGTCTGCCGATTCCGGATGTGGGCCGGCCCTTACACCACGAGTCGCCGGAGATCGTCGCGCGGATTGAGGACCCGTTCTCCGAGGAGGGTTGCCAGGCGTTTCTGCGGGTGTGGAATCAGCCCGTGATCGCCGACCGCGGGGAGCGCGCAGGCATCACGCGCCTGGCCTATCGCATCTATCGCACCCGCTCGGACGTGCAGGCCGCGATGCCGGACGTTTTCGGCGGCGACTGGATTCGGTTCCTCGAGTGGGTGGTTTCCAGCGCCAAGGGGGAGCATGCGCTGGATGAAGTCTTCCTGGTGCCCGCGCGGGAGGCGCTTCAGGCTGCGTCGCACCGTCAGGAGGGCGGCGGACAGCACGCTGAGGAACGGCACCTGGCCGCCGGCGCGGCCTCGCCGGACGCGCTCGACGAGCTCGCTGGGGACGGCAGTGATGGAGTCCAGCTCACACGGCTGGCGCGCACGATCTACGAATCTCGGCCTGACCTCCAGCAGTATTTCCCGGCTCCCTGCGGGCGGGATCGCGTGAAGTTCCTCGCCTGGCTGCTGACCTACGGCCGGATGGAGTACGGGCTGCACGAGTCGTTTCTGGCTCCGCTGCGGGACCAGTGGGACGCCCTGGTCGGACATCTGCCCGCGGCCCGCGCCAGGGCGCGGTACCGCGCGATCCTGCTGGGGATGCGTGGCTCCGTGCGTGTCCGCAGCGCGCTGAGAGGAGCCGTGGCCAGGCTACAGTTGGCCCGAGCCCGGCGGGCTGCCCGCCGGTTCTACGGGGCCGCCTCGACCGCCGGCGTGTCGCCGGCGCGAGCCTCCTCTGCGCCCCTCGATGGCCGCGATTCTGAACTCGGCCTCAACCTGGTGGGCTATCTGCGGTCCGAAATGGGCGTGGGCGAATCGGCGCGACTCGCGGCCATGGCGGCCAGGCGGGCCGCGCTGCCGCTGGCCCTGAAGAGCGTGGACGACCCGGGCCCCCATCGCCAGGCAGATGCCCGGGCGGGCCCGCCCTCGGACGTGTTCCCTTACCGCTTCAACCTCTTCTACGTCAATGCCGACCAGACGCCCGTGGTTCATGGCGCCCTGGGAGGTTCGTTCTGCGCCGGCCGGTACAACATTGGATGCTGGGCCTGGGAGCTGGAGGAATTCCCCGATCGGTGGCTTCCCTTCTTCGAGTTCTATCAGGAGATTTGGACTCCTAGCGCCTTCTGTCAGGATGCCATCTCACGCAAGTCGCCCATCCCGGTGCTGCGTGTCCCCTACGCCGTCGAGGTTGACGTCCCGCGTTCCATGAGTCGTGCCGACTTCGGCCTACCCTCCGGCGCCTTCGTGTTCCTGACCATCTTCGACATGCTGAGCGTCTTCGAGCGCAAGAACCCGCTGGCCGTCGTGGAGGCTTTTGTCCGGGCCTTCGGTGACTCCTCCGCTTGTCACCTGGCCGTGAAGATCAATCACGGCCACCTGCGTCCCGACCAGGTGCAGCGCCTGAGAGCGGCAGCCGCCGGCTACCCGGTGACCATACTGGACCACGCCGCCTCGCGCGAGGAGATCAACGCGCTGATGCTGTCATGCGACTGCCTGGTCTCCCTCCATCGGTCCGAGGGCTTTGGACTGACCCTGGCGGAGGCGATGTGCCTGGGCAAGCCGGTGATCGCCACCGCTTACTCGGGCAACCTGGACTTCACCAAGTCCGATAACGCTTTCCTGGTCGGGTATCGCCTCCGTCCGGTCGGCAAAGGCTGCGAACCCTATGACGAAGGCCTGATGTGGGCCGAGCCGTCCATCGAGGAGGCGGCCGCGCAAATGAAGGCGGTCTACGAGTGCGAAGACCTGCGGCAGCGGAGGGCCATGGCCGGCCAGGAGTTCGTCCGCGAGTTCTTCTCGCCTGCCGCGGTCGGGCGCCAGATGCGGAACCGCCTCGAGGCCGTGCGCTCGCGTGTCGCGGCAGATGCGAGCCCCGTTACGCCCGCACCCCCAGCTTCTTCAGAAAAGTGATCATGGGGCACCAGTTGGTGAAGGCCGATTGCAGCAGGTTCAGCCCGACGAAGGCGGTGAAGTAGTACCAGTTCGGGCTCACCCAGTGAGCCAGCGCCAGGCTGGCCAGAATGAAGACTCCCGCAGTCAGGCGCAGGTAACGTTCGATGGTCATTCCAGTTCTCCCTACTTGCTTGAGATGCGCGCCGGCTCAAGAAGTCACGGTTACAGCGGCGCTCTTTCGCCGCTTGAGCATCCTTCAATAATTCGCCACCGCCGCCGGGGCGGCTACACAACGGTAGTGGATGCGGGTCTTCTTGGGCAGCGGGTTGACAAAGCCGGCCCAGATGAAGCGATACGCGCGGGAGGCGTTGGCTTCAGTCGCCGTCCAGCGATAGATCGCTGCCGAGTACCGGCTCCATAGCGGCGTGTCCTTGTTTGGCTGCACGCGGTAGGTCGTGCGATCGGACCGGCTGTCCCACGTCCCCCCGGCATTTCGGCCGCGGCGGACGGCGCTGCGCACCGACTCTTCCACCGTCGGCAGCCGCCAGAGGTGCAGCGGCACCGCCTCGCGCCGGAGACCGTCACGCGAAAGGTGGTCGCAAGCATTCCGGGCTTGGTCCCAGGTGGCGACCTCCTCGGGCCAACCCGGTCCCTGAGGCGCCCAGGCCAGACGGACGCCATTGCCCTGTATGATTCGGAGGCCATAGTTCCCGTCGTCGTAACGGTTCACGGCCAGCCAGCCCGGGTAGGCCCCGCTCACCACGACGGTCACCAGCGGCAGTCCGACCAGGATCCGCAGCGCCCATTTCCGCGGCTCCACACGACCGTACAGGTAAAGACCGGCAAGGACTCCCAGCGGAACCAGGAAGAAGGCAGATACGTTCGCCGGGTCGCGGTTGTACAGCTCAAAGCGCCAGGTCACGAATGCCGCCGAAGCCAGGTGCAGCGCTGAGCCCACGCGGCGCCACAACACGGCCACCATGGCCGGCAGCAAGACGGAGAGCATCGGCTGCAGGTATGCCAGCGCTCCAAGCACGTTCGCCCCCCAGCTCCGCTCGTACCACCCTTCGTGGAACGCCTCGATCGCTCCCCAGAGGGCCCACAGCGTCGAAAACAGGATGGAGATCCCGACTGCGGTCCATCCAACAACCCGGCGACGGTTGATAGTCATGGGCGCCTTCCTAGCTCTACAACGCTCGTATCCTCCCTAGCCTAGCCGCTTCACGTCGTAGCACACAATCCTCGGCGAGCGTGGCGCGGCCTTCAGGCTGCCGGGTCGAGACTCGTCTCGACCCTTGTGCCGGCGTGTGGCGCGCGCTTCAGTGCTCCGCTGCGGGGTTCAGCCCGCAGTCCCCAACCAGTCAGATTCGCTGGAGACAAACGCGACCCTCGGACTGCTGACGATCCGCGGGCCTTGCGCCCGACCCCTCCCAGTACCGGTGGTCCAGCGCGTGGCAGGACGGCGAACTGAAGTTCGCCGCGGCACGCTCAAGCGTGCGCCACGATGGCATTTTGGCAGGCCACGAGATGTATAAACTCCAGCGCCAGGACGAGACTCAGACACACTGCCGCCGCCTGACGATGTAATAGACAATCGGCACGGTCATGCGCGAGAGGGCCAGTGAGGCGATTTCGCCCGCCATCAGGGCGATGGCCAGGCCCTGGAAGATGGGGTCGAACAGAATCACCGCCGAGCCGACCACCACCGCCGGCTGCCTGCTCAGCGCCAGCCGGAGAGCGTCAGCGGAACAGATGCCCCCGCCGGGCCGGGGTAACAGGGCGTCACCTCCGACCGCTGTTTCGCATCTTGGAGAATCTAGGCCCTCAATGCCGCCCGATTCCGGATACAATCAGCGGAGTGCGGCTAACCGCCGGGCGGGCCGCCTTGCGGCGGACAGGCCAGCGGCTCACCGCGGAGGAAGCGGGAGGTGTTCCTGGCCCAATGCCACTGGTAGACGCTGGAGGCGAAGCGGAGCTGGCGCGGCAGTTGATGGCGGGCGAGCCGGAGGCGTTCGAGCGCTTCGTGGGCGTCTTCCGCACCAAGATCTTCCAGTACAGCCTGCAAATGTGCGGGCAGCGGGAGGACGCCGAAGAAGTGGCCCAGGAAACGCTGCTCAAGGTTTTCGAGAACTTCGACCAGTTGCGCGACCCCGAGCGGGTGCGCTCCTGGGTGTTTCGCATCGCGCGGAACGCCTGCCTGATGAAGCGCCGCAAAAGCGTGTTCGCGCCCGCCCAGGAGCTGTCGCTCGACGATTTCCTGCCCGGACTGGATCACGAGGGAGGCTCCAGGCGGCTGGAGATCGCAGACTGGTCGGCGCTGCCCGACGACCAACTGTTGCGGGCGGAGTTGCGGCAGGTGATTCACCAGGCCATCGGGGAGCTGCCGGAGATCTACCGGACCGTGATTCTGCTGCGGGACGTCGAGGAGCTCTCCACCGCCGAGAGCGCCGAGATTCTGGACACCACCGAAGAAGTCATCAAGACCCGGTTGCACCGGGCGCGGCTGGCCGTGCGGCACAAACTGGATGCCTACCTGCGCGGCCGTAGGAACTGAGGAGTAGGCCATGGCTCACGAGCACCACGGCGATTGCCGAGAGGTCTTCGCGCTCCTGTCCGCGTATCTCGACGCGGAACTGCCCGCCGCCACCTGCCAGGAAATCGAGGCCCACCTGGCGGATTGCCCGCCCTGTATCGAGTTCCTCCACAGCCTCAGGCGCACTATTGAGCTGTGCCACGGCTGCGAGAGCGCCGAAGTCCCCGAGCCCTTGGCGCCGGCAGCTCGCGAGGAACTCGCCCGCGCCTACCGCCAAATGCTGGTCCGCCGAGGCGCGGCATCGGGGGAAGACCGCAATCTGCGTTCATAATCCGCCCAGACCGGGCAGGGCCCTAGTACTACAGACGTAGTAAAAAGCCCTACTACAAGAGTAACAGAAGAGGCCCCAGATTGTGCGTGCTTTTTTGGACGGCCTGGTTTAGACTGGTGATGTAGAAGAAAGGTGTTCCGGCCCGAGATGACGAAAGCTCGCCAGGTAGCTCGTCCAGGCCTCGGCTTGGCCCGTGTCCTACTGGTAGATTCCGACTTGACCTCGCGCTTGACCCTGCAAACGGTGTTGGAGGCCGGCGGGTATCGTGTGGACGCGGCGGCCTCGGCGGCTGAAGCCGTCAGCAAGCTTGAGAAGTGCCAGTACGAACTGGTGCTCAGCGATCTGGCGATGGAGTCTCCCGAAGCGGGTTTGAAGGTGCTGGCCCACGCCCGGATGATGGAGTACAAACCTGCTACGGCGCTGGTCACCACCTACCGGAACTCGAAGGGGCGCGGGGCCACACGCCGGGCCGGGGAAACCGTGCTGATTGAGCCCGAGGACTTGCCCGAGTTGCTGAGCAAGGTGGCCGAGCTGGTCAGCGAGCGCGCCACCCGCCGTGTCGAGTGGGAGCTGCGGCACGCCTAGGCCCGTTCCTTCCCCGCTCGATATCCCTTCACCCCGACGAGTGCCGCAAGGCCTGAAGCACCCGCGCGGTCAGTTCCTCGATGAGGGCTGGCGTGGCGGTGTCCAGCGCTAGGGTGACGGCTGCGCGCACCTTCTCCGGGTCGATGGCCGGCGGCCTATCCAGTCGGCTGTTCACCGCCTCCGGACCTGGTTCGGCGTCCGGAAGCAATATCGGCGCCGGGGCCAGGCGCGTGCGGTCCCCCCGCGCTACGGTGGCCAGCGGGCGGACTGTGGCCAGCATGGCGGAGGCCTCCAAGGGCTTGCGCAGCACGCCGTCGGCGCCCACGCGCGTGGCTTCGGCCTCGTCCACGGGCTCCAGCAGGCTGGCCAGCAGCACTACACGCCGGTGGTGGTGCTCCGGCCGCGCCTTGATGTGCTCGCAGAGCTCGTAGCCGGACTTGAGTGGCAGTGACACGTCCGCCAGGATCACGTCCGGATCCACGTCGGCGAGACGGACCAAGGCCGTTTCGCCGTCGGTAACGGTCACCACTTCGAAGCCCTCCTCGCGCAGAATCCGCTCGCCCATCCGCTGCGCGTGCGGGCTGTCGTCGGCTAGCAGGATGCGGCTCACTTCTTCTTTTTCTTGCTCTTGTCGTTCTTGCGGGCCGGGGTCGCCTGGGTGGACTGCGAGGGCGGTTCCCCCTGGGCTGGCTTGGCTTCACTGGGTGGCTTCTGCCGGGCATCCGGCTGCGTGTCCAGCGCCGACGGGCCGGTGATCGGTGAGACGGTTACGTCCGCGCTCACCCCGGCGCCCGGCGCGGCCGCCGGCACACTCGCCGGCAGCGACGGGCGGAGGCTCTCCATGACCGGCGCGCCCGATCGGGCCGCCATGGTCGTGTCCGGGCTCTTGCGGAAGATGCCCCAGAACTGGTGCATGATCCCGGCCTTCTGGCGGTTCTCCAGCTCGTACTGCATCCGGGCCAAGGCCACCTGATCCGCCTCGGGAATCGGCAGCTCCATGGCCTTCAGCTTCCGCTTGGCCTCCTCGGCCAGGGAACTCAGCGGGTAGTCCCGGACGATGCGGGCGTAAGACTGCCCGGCCCGGTCGCGGAAGCGGGGCCCCATCTTCGAGTAGGAGTCCCCCAGGTTCCACAGCGCCTCGTCCGCCTTGCTGTACAGCGGGAAGTGATCGGTCAGGGCCTGAAGCCGGTTGGACGCCGCCGCGTAGCTGCCTTTCCTGTGGTACATGTCGCCCACGACGAACTCGTGCTCGGCCAGCACCTCCTGGATGTTGCGTAGATACTGCTCCGCCTCGACGCGGTACCCGCTGTTCGGGAACTGCACCAGCAACTGCCGGCACTCCTCCTCGGCGCGCAGGGCGTGCAAAGGGTCGCGGTCCGGCTTCTCCATCTGCCTGTAATGGATGGTGCAGACCTTCTGCTGCGCCTCGGCGGCCTCCTCGAGGGTCGGGTAGAAGAGGATGAAGTCCTTGTACTCGGCTTCGGCCTGCGCCAGGCCGTGCGAGCCCCCCTCGCGGTACCAGGTGTCGGCGATGGCCAGCTTGGCCTTGGCCATGTACTCGCTGTCCACGTAGGTGTTCATCAAGGTGTTCAGGGTCAGCCGGGCGATCTCGTAGCGGCCCCGCTCGATGTCGCCGATGGCCTTGTCGAAGAGCACCTTGTCGGGCTGCTGCGTGTCCTTGGTGATGGGGTTCTCGTACTTCTTGCGCCGGCAGGCGGGGGCGCTCAGCAAGCCCGCCAGCACAGCCAGGATGACTGCATAACGTCTCATATCGCTAACACCGGGCGGCTTCGGCGATCCGCCGCATCTCGGCGACGGTGGCCGCCGGATCCGGGCTGTCGAAGATGGTGGCCCCGGCCACCACCCAGTCGCAGCCTGCTGCGACCACCTCGGCCAGGTTCTCCTTGGTCACCCCGCCGTCGATCTCCAGGGCGAATTTCAAGCCCAGCTCCGCGCGCCGCTGCTTCAGCCACCGTATCTTGTCCAAGGCGCGCGGAATCAGGCGCTGTCCCCCGAAACCGGGGTTGACGCTCATGATGAGCACGAAATCCGCGACGTCCAGAACGTCCTCCAACATTGTAACCGGCGTCGAGGGGTTCAGGACCACCCCGGCCGGCACCCCCTCGGCCTGGATCTGGCGCAAGGTGCGGTCCAGGTGCGGGCAGGTCTCCTGGTGCACGGAAACCTGGTCGGCGCCGGCCTCGATGAAGATGGGGGCGTAGCGGTCCGGATCCGTGATCATCAGATGCACGTCCAGGGTGAGCTTGGTGATCTTGCGGATCGACTTGACCACCGGCGGGCCCACGGTGAGGTTGGGCACGAAGTGCCCGTCCATCACGTCGATGTGCAGCATGCTGGCGCCGCCCTGCTCGACCCGCGCGATGTCCTCGGCCAGGCGGGCAAAGTTGGCCGACAGAATCGAAGGAACGATTTGAAGCTCAGCCATGGAACGGCTCATCCGATGTTATCACAGCGGCGAAAAAGCCGTCCCCGCGGTCGCGGCCGGGGAGCCGGCGCCAGTAGCGGTCCAGGACACAGGCAGGAATGCCTGTGCCACCAAGCGCCTCCGCCACCACGGCTTCATTCTCTTCCGGCTCCAGCGAGCAGGTTGAATACACCAGACGCCCGCCGGGTGCGAGCAGTTGCAGGGCATTCGCGAGGAGTGCCACCTGCCGGGCGTGCAGGTCGGCCAGATCCGAGGGCTGGAGGCGCCACTTGATTTCGGGATTCCGCGCCAGCGTTCCCGTGCCGGAGCAGGGCGCATCCACCAGGATGCGGTCGAAACGCCGTCGGAAGGGCAGGGCTCGCGTGGCATCCGCCACTACCAGGTGGCACGGCAGGCTGCGCAGGCCGGACAGGCGGCTGAAGTGGCGGTCGCAGGCCACCGCCCGGACGCCCGCCTCGACGGCCTGGGCGGTCTTGTTGCCCGGCGCGGCGCAGACATCCAGAAACGTCTGGCCCGGGGCCGGCTCCAGCAGGGGCACGATCATCTGCGAGCTGATGTCCTGCACGCGCAGGCCGCCGGGGTGGCCCTCCAGCAGGCGGAAGCAGCCCCCAACCTCTGTGGCTTCCAGGCGGACAAGACTGGAGTCATATCCCACTGGCACGCGCACGTAGGTCTCAGGTGTGGCCAGATTCGCCAGGGCGATGCCGGCGGCGGCCTCCTGACCGTAGTGGCGCTCCCAGCGCTCCAGCAGCCAGGCTGGGTGGGCCAGTTCCGTGGCGCGGTCCGGGAAAGGGATCGGTTCGCCGTGCACCTTCCTGAGGACCGCGTTGACCAGCCCGGCCGCGGAGCCTTTGCCAGCCTGCTTGACGGCTTCCACGCTCTCGCTGACGGCGGCGTGCGCCGGCACCCGGTCCAGGTGCCGGAGCTGGTAGAGGCCCAGGCGCAGGGCGATCCGCACTTCCGGGTCCAGCCGCGCGGCCGGCCGCCCGGAGAAATGCTCCAGCAGGTAGTCAAGCTGGTTCTGGCGCCGCAGCACCCCCATCACCAGCTCGGAGGCCAGCGCGGCGTCGCGGGCCTCCAGCGCGGCGCCGCGGTGGTAGAGCAAGTCGGCGGCGTAACCGCCGCCCTCCACTAGGCGGAGCACCTCGAAAGCCAGACTGCGCGCCGGAGCGATGGACGCCATCTCAATCCCATGATGGCCCAATCTCAAGGACCGAGGCGTTTCAGGTAGCGCAGGTGGCGCAGTTCGGAGATTTCCTTGTCGGTCAGGGGGTGGTCGAGCTGGCCGGCGGCTTCGAGTTCGCGGTGCAGAGCTTTCAACGAGTCACTGACCACAACCTGCTCGAGCTCCAGCTTCCGGTTGAGATAATAAAGCACGGAGGAATCCACAGTGGCGTTCGGTCTCTCCGCTACCTGCACTTCGATCGAATCGCCATGAACAACCACTCGCCCCGGCACCCCATAGGGGTAGAACTTGCGGTTGATGCAGGTGCGGGGGAAAAGGATGCGGGCCTTCTCGCGGCCGGGGCCGAAGCCCTGAAGCTGGTAGTCGGGGTTCTCCTCCTGGGAGGCCCCGCCAAGGTTGCGGGGGTCGAGCATCAGCAGCGTGGCGGCCTTGTACCCGTTGCTGATGCCAGCCAGAAGGACCTCCTGGTTGCCGTCCCCGTCCAGGTCGGCGAGCTGCAAGGGACCAAGAGCCCCGGAATGCCAGTACTCGCCGAGCACGGCTCCCCGGTGCGAGAGCACCACCACCTGGGCCGGGTAGCGGGGCATATGGAAGCTGGTCACGACGATCTTCCTGGTCCGCTCGGGCTCCGGGGCCAGGGGCGCGAGCCGCGCAAGGTGGTAGGTTCGCGGGAATGCTGCCGCCCCGGTGGAAACCGCTCTTCCTGGAACGAAGCGCCACTTCTCGCGGCCCCGGTCGGAGAAACAGAAGAGGGTATCGCCGTCTCTTTCCGCAGTAGCGGGGTGATAGGCGTACAGCAGTTCGACGCGGCCATCGCCATCCAGATCTGTGAACCACGCTCTTTGGTCCTCCAGGATCCTCTCCGGGGTGCTGTCGTGACGGAAGGGTTCCTCGAAGGTCTTGCGCCAGAGTTCCCGGCCTGCCTCGTCGGTGACCACCAGGCTCTTGAACTCATGGTGGAAGCGCGCGGGTGGACCCCTGCGGATGGACAGCAGGTAGCCGGCGCCGGCGATCACCAGGGCCGCCGTGGCTCCGGCGGCCCAGAAGCGCAGGAAGCGGGGGGCAGACCACCAGCAGGGCTTTGCCGGGTTGACCCTGCGCCAACTGTCAAGGCCGTCGGCCTCGGCCCAAACGCCTCCCTTTTGCCCGGGAAGCCGCCTGACCGGGAGGCCCCTTTGAGCCTCCCAATTCTGTGCCGTGCGGACGCTGACGCCCAAGTAGTAGGCGATTTCCTTCCACGAGGAGAGTTCCTTTCGCCCCGTCCCGCCGGCCGACATGGTGTCCCCCGCCATTTGCAGCCTACCAAGGGCCGGGGCCTGGGTTCAAGGGGCACGCAAAAACGCGCAAGGGCGTCATTGCGCTTGCTGCCCGGCCGTTCCCCGGCTATGCTGCCCTCTTCAAGAGGTGATTTCCATGAAATGCATAAAGCCTCAGAGCCTTGGTTCGTTGCTCCTTGCCTTCCTGTTCAGTTCGCCGGTAGCCAGCGCGCAGGGTGTCATCACCACGGTGGCGGGCAATGGGGTGTGTGGCTACTCGGGGGACGGCGGCCCCGCAACCAGCGCTATGCTGGGGGAGCCCGTCGGTGTAGCGGTGGACTCAGCCGGGAACGTCTACATCGCCGAGTTCTCCAACAACCGAATCCGTAAGGTCACTCCGGGCGGAATCATAACCACAGTGGCGGGCAATGGGACGCCTGGCTACTCGGGGGATGGGGGTCCGGCAACGAGTGCCTCGTTGTGGCACCCCAATGCTGTAGCGGTGGACTCGGCTGGCAATTTGTACATCGCCGACTGGTTTAACTACGCCACCCGAAAGGTTACTCCGGACGGGATCATTACCACCGTCGATTTCGGTGGAAGGGGCGTGACGGTGGACCCAGCCGATAACCTGTACCTGATCCACGGTTCTGGTATCTACAGGAT
>CAZIRH010000059.1:0-16188 GCA_964541065.1 uncultured Solibacteraceae bacterium | reverse complement strand
GCTGGCGGTGATCCTGGCGGGCTATGGGGCGGCCTTCGCCCTCTATCCGGCCCCGGGCCCCGGTTTCGACTACGCCAAGGCGGGCGTGGCGGCGGACTGGCTGCATCATTACGCCGGGTTTCAGGCGCACTGGAACAAGAACTCCAACCTCGCGTGGGCCTTCGATGTGTGGTTCCTGAACCTTTTTCCGCGCGAGCAACCGTTCGCTTTCAACCGCGGCGGATACTGCACGCTCAGCTTTGTTCCGACGCTGGGCACGATGCTGTTGGGGCTGCTGACGGGCGGGTGGCTGAAGAGCGCGCAATCCCCGGGACGGAAACTGCGCGGGCTGGCAGTAGCAGGAGCGGCCTTGCTGCTGCTGGGGCAGGTGTGCCAGTGGACGGGGCTCTGCCCGATCGTGAAGCGCATCTGGACGCCCGCCTTCACGCTCTTGAGCGGTGGCTGGGTGGTGCTGATTCTGGCGGGTATCTACGCGCTGACGGAATGGAAGGGCTGGCGGCGGTGGGCCTTCCCGCTGATCGTGGTGGGGATGAACTCCATCGCCATCTACGTGATGAGCTGGACCATGGAGGGCTTTTTCCTGGGTGCTTTGAGCCGTCACCTGGGGAAGGCATTCTTTGCCGCTCTGGGGCCCGCCTTCGAGCAGGTGCTCCGCGGCTTTTCCGTGATGCTCATCTTCTGGCTGATCCTGTTCTGGATGTACCGCCGCAAGATCTTTCTGCGGATTTGACTCTCGGCGCCGTGGGCGCCTTCGCTACAGGCGGCCTACGGCCTTCCCACCGTCACGATGTACAGCGCGTTCTCCTCTTCCGGCATCCCGATGACGCTCTTCACCCGGGTGTCTTCGAAGGCCCCCATCACCACCGAGCCCAGGCCGAGGGCCACGGCCTGAAGGCAGAGGTTTTCGGCCGCGTGTCCGGCCTCCATGTGGACGTAGCGCACGGCGCGTTCCTTGTACCGCTTGGCGGTGCGCTCGTAGACCCCGGAGAACACGAACGTCACCGGGCCCTGGGCGATCTGGCGCTGCGCGAGTGCCGCGGCGGATAGCTCCTGGCGCTTGTCCCCCGCGGCCAGGCGGCTGAGCTTGTGCTCGCGGGTCACGTACTTGTACACGCCCGGTTCGAGGCCCTTCGCCTGGCCCACCACCGCGTACAGCTCCAGCGGGTAGAGGGCCCCGGCCGAGGGTGCCGTGCGCCGGCCTGCCTCGTTGGTGGTCCCCTGCGCGGCCCACGCGAGCTGCGAAATCTCCGCCAGCGTCAGCGGCTCGTTCTTGTACTGCCGGACGGAGCGCCGCTTCAGCAGCGCCTCCTCGACCGGCATCGCGCCGGTGTGCTTGGGCGCCGGCAACTGGACGGCAGCCCCAGGCTCTGGCTTCTGGGCCGACCGGTAACTGAAGCTCCACGGCGCCGCGACCAGCGCCGCCACCAACCACAGTCTCCTCATCGTTCCCCCTTCAAGCAGAGCGCGACTGCTTGATTGCCTCCACCACCAGCCGGCAGTTCTCCCGCACCTGCTCGGTGCGCTTGGGGAACATGCCGATCACCACGGCGTCGCCCGGCTTGGCGTAGCGGAACGCCAGCCGCAGCGCCGCCAGCATTTCCTCGGCCGAGCCGCACTTGCGGCTGGCCCCGTAGACTTTGAAGATCAAGCAGGGCTTCGGAGTCTGGCGCACGCGCGCCAGCATCTGCTCGCGATCCGGGTCCCAGAACAGCTCCTCGGCGACCTTGCGCCCGGCGAGCCGCTCCGCCTCCTCGCGGCTGCGGCTGATGTTGTAGACGCAGGTCATGTAGAAATCCACGTCCCAGGCTCTGGATTCGGCGTGGTCGATGACCTCGGGGATGTGCGTTCCCAGCCCCACCAGCGCGCCGGTCTGGCGAATCACCTTCAGCAGCTCGCGCGCCTGCTCGATCTGGCCTGCGGCCCACAGCCGGTCGGTGCGCGAGCCGTGATGGTAGATGCCCACCGGCTGGCAGGCCGCGATTTCACGGACGTTGCGCGGCGGGTCAGCGAACTCCGAAGCGGTCTGCGCGATCCACTGGATGCGCCCGCCCTCCAGACGGTACTCGTGCAGCAGGCGCATGATGTGCCTGTCGCCCCGCGACTGCCAGGTGTTGATGCCGGCCTGCTCGCACTCCTGAAGCAGCTTCTTCACGTGGGCCGCGGTGAAGTAGTCCACCATCTCGCGGCTGAGCTGCGCGGAAAAGTGCGAGTTCCCGCTGACCGGGTTCCCCCCGACGATCAGCCGCGAGACGCTGTGCGCGCCGAGCTTCACCTGCGGCAGCGCCGCGCCTGAAGCAGGCGGTTCCGCCTGCCTGGCGACAGGCTGAAGGCCTGTCCCACGGAGCGCTGCCGGCGCCAGCAAAACGTCGCGCCGCCTGGGATAAACCATCAGCGCCTCCTTCAGGAAGGATCCGGTTTGGGCGTGGCCGCCGTGCTGGCAGGCAGCGCCGGCGGCTTGATGTAGTCCTGCGGGATCGGCCCGGTGAGCGTCTTCAGCCAGGTGACGATGGATTCGAGCTCCACCTGGCCCAGTTGGCGCCCGTTCTGGTGTTCCGCCATCAGGCGCACCGCCTCCTCCAGGGTCTTCACCGAGCCGTCGTGGTAATAGGGAGCGGTCTTCTCGATGTTGCGCAGGGAGGGCACTTTGAAGACCATCTTGTCGGCGTCCTGCTTGCTGACCGCGTAACGGCCCAGGTCCGCGGTGTGGCTCCAGGGCTTCACCTGCCCCAGCTTCTGGAAGGAATTGGCGCCCAGGTAAGTGCCCGCGTGGCAGGTGGCGCAGCCCACTTCGAGGAACTGGTTGAAGCCCGCTTTCTCGGCGTCCGTGAGCGCCGCCTTCTCGCCCCTCAGGAACGCGTCCCAGCGTGACGGCGTAACCAGCTTGCGCTCGAAGGCCCCGATGGCCCGGGCCATGTTGTTGTAAGTCACCGGATCCGGCTTGCCCGGAAACGCCCGCCGAAAGGCCGTCACGTACTCCGGCATGGACTTCAGCACCGCCAGCACGGCCTGCTCCGAGGGCATAGCCATTTCCACCGCATTGAGCACCGGCGCCTTGGCCTGCTCCTCGACATCGGCGGCGCGGCCGTCCCAGAACTGCAAGAAGTGCCCCGCCGCGTTGTACACGGTGGGGGAGTTGCGCGTCCCCGGCTGCTTGCGGTGCCCGTCGGAGACCGGCTCGCCATCGACCCCGTAGCTGTCCAGCGGGTGGCAGGTGTTGCAGGAGAGGTCGTGGTTCTTCGACAACCGTGCGTCGTAGTACAGCATCCGGCCCAGCGTGATCTTGGCCCCGGTGAGCGGGTTCTTGGCGTCCGGGATGGCGTCCGGCAGCGGAGCGAACATCTTCAGCTTGGCCGGATCGATGTCCGCGCCCGCGCCGATGAGCAGCGCGGGAACCATCAGTAGCATCCTTTTCAGCATGGCTTCACGCCTCCATATCGCCAGGTTGGTGTTAGCATAGCATTTTGAGGAGGCATTCGTGAAACACTGGGCATTCGTGACCGCGGCGCTGCTGCTGCCGTGCGGCGTGTGGGCGCAGAAAGCGCGCGCGGAACTGAAGAACGCGCAGGGGGAGGTGGTGGGGACGGCCATCTTCACGCCGGCCGATCACGGCGTGAGCCTGTCGCTGAACGTCCGCAACCTGCCCCCGGGCGAGCACGGCATACACATCCACGAAACCGGCAAGTGCGAGCCACCGGACTTCAAGACCGCGGGCGGCCATTTCAACCCCGCGGGCAAGCAACACGGCCGGCTCAATCCCCAGGGCCAGCACGCCGGGGACATGGACAACCTCACGGTGCGGCCCGACGGCACCGCGCGGGTTCGCATCCTCCTGCACGGAGCAACGCTCGGCAAGGATGCGAGCTCGCTCGTGCGAGCCGGCGGCGCCGCGCTGGTCATCCACGCCGGCAGGGACGATCTCAGAACCGACCCCACCGGCGGTTCCGGCGCCCGCATCGTCTGCGGCGTGATCGCGGGGCAATAGATGGCGCGGGTCAACTTCACCGTCGGCGACGTGGTGGTCGAGGCCGAGTTCAACAGCTCCGAGACGGCGTGGCGGATCCTGGAAGCTCTGCCCCTCGAGTCTTCGGGCAGCTACTGGGGCGGAGAGTTCTACTTCCCGGTGCCGGTGAAGGTCCCGGCGGAGAAGGACGCCCACCAGGTGGTGGAGCCCGGCACGGTGGCCTACTGGCCGTCGGGCGCCTGCTTGTGCATCTTCTGGGGGCCCACGCCGGCCAGCCTGTCGAACGAGTGCCGCGCGGCCAGCGAGGTGAACCTGGTCGGCCGGGTGCTGAACCCGGAAGTGCTGCCCACGCTCAAGGGCCGCAAGGTCCGCGTGGCTACCCCCCCGACTCCGCGTTGACGCGGTTCAAGAGCGCCTTCATGTAGCCGATGCTGTAGGCGGTGCCGGCGTAACGGCCGCCCACCATGGCGGGAATGTGGTCGGCGATGACGGCGCCCGAGAAGCTGACCTCACGCAGCGCGCGCATCACCCGGTACATGTCCATGTAGCCGTCGTCGATGAAGGTCTCGACGAAGTGCGGCAGGGGCGCGGCGATGTTGCGCAGGTGGACCTTGAAGATCTTGCCCTGGCGGCCGAAGTAGCGGATGGTCTCCAGCACATCCTTGCCCATGAGCTGGCCGCCTTCCAGCCAGCAGCCCACGCACAGGCACATGCCGACGTGGGGGCTGGCGGCGATCTCGAAGGCGCGCTGGTAGCCGTCGAAGCTCGAGAAAATGGGGCGGGGCACGCCGCCCAGCTCGGGTACGGGGGGATCGTCGGGATGGATGCCGATCCACATGCCCAGCTCCTCGGCCAGCGGGACAACCTGCTTGATGAAGTAGACGTAGTTGTCCCAGAGCTCCTTCTCGGTGTAGCGGCGGCCGTGGGTGAGCGGTCCCTGGAAGGCCTTGCCGACCCAGTTGCCCTTATCGGCTTTGGCCAGATCGAAGGCGCGGGCGCGGGCGCCGCCGCGGGTCACTTCCGGCGCGGTGCTCCAGATGCCGTTGCCCATGTGGGCGTAGGTGGTGTAGAAGATGCCGGCGCGGGCCAGGTGGCGGAGGAACTGCTTGTACTCCTCGATCTTCTGGTCGCGGCCCGGAAGGTTGAGGGTGACCTCCTCCATGTTGTGGACGCTGGAGTTGCCGATGTTCCAGACCTTCAGGCCGGCGGCTTCGACTTTCTGGCGCAGGCGGAGGTAGTTCTCGTAGGTGCCGGTGGCGGCGCCGGGAATGTTGACGTAGCCGGCGCCGAGCTGGCGGACGAACTGCAACTCTTCGTCGCCGGGGTCGCCCGAGACCTGCACGGAGAGCTTGATGCCCGGGGGCCAGGGTGGGAGCTGGGCGGCGGCGTATGGGCCGGCAGCGGCGAGCGCGCCGGACAGAGCCATGCGATTGAACTGCCTGCGTCCGGTGTCCATGTGGTTCTCCCTGGGGGACATTCTACCTGGTGTTTGCACCGGGCGCAGCGGCTACCGCCCACAGCTTCCGCAGCGCCGCGAACCGCCTGACCGCGTGGGGCGGGCTTTCAGCCTGCGGCCGGCTCTCCAGTCGGCCCTCTCCCGCCCGCCTGGGCGCGGCTATCATAGATACGAGCAGGGTAGAGGGATGTATAGAGCCGTTCTGCTTGCGGTTCTCGTGGAGGCAGCCGCTGCTGTCGCGGAAGGTGGTGCCCAAGGGGGATGGGCCTTCGTTGACACGCACCCTACCATGCAGGTTCCGCAACGTGGGTTCAGGTGGCTTCCGGGGGGAGGAATTCCGCGGTGCTTGCAGTGCCGTTCCCAGGGATGAATGGGTGGGGCTGCCCGCGAACGCGCCTCGCGTATGGGTACACGCTGACGGACCGTCCGGAAGCGGTCGCTACTGGACCGTCACGGTGGGCGTCGCCGGCAACGAGCTCTATGGCCCTGGCCGGGGCTTCTGCTTTTCGACATGGACGGTGGGATGGCGGACCTTGCAGTACTTCGGCGGGGCGCCGTTGTCCTGGGTAGAAGACCGAGACGGCGACGGGAAGCCAGAGCCAATCGTCTGGGACAGCATGCCCCTGAGCGAGGAACCTTCCATGGCGGAGTATGCTCTGGTGGCTTGGGTCTACCAACTCCACCCTGAGGGCAGGTTCGTTTTCAACCGGAGCATGACTTGCCAGCTTTGGCGAGAGATCGCCGCTGCCTACCGCAGACCGCTTCGGCCAGATGACCGGTGGTTCCAGGAACGCCGCGACGGAGCCGCCCAGGCCCTCGAGGCATACGCCGCTGGGGCATGTGCCGTCCGAGAGCGGCGTGCTCCCTAGCCTGCTCCCCCGGCGATGGAAAGGTGCCCGGCTACGTCACCGACACCCTCAAGTTCTAGCGCGATTACTGCCACACGCCCCTGACGAGCGACCTTTAGACCCGCCTGTGGAAGATTCTGGCGGCCGCTGGGGAGCCGGCGTGGAGGGGGTGGCCGTGCGGCGGCTGCTGTAGCGTTGCGCCCGCCGCGCAGCGGACGCTATACTCGTTCGGGCTTCCCGAGTCGGATGCGCGTGCGGTGCCGCAATCTGAGAGTGAGCTTTCCTGCCAGTGGCGGGGAGGTGCCGGTCCTGCGGGATCTCTCCTTCGAGACCGGTCAGGGTGAGTTCCTGACCGTGGTCGGACCCAGCGGCTGCGGCAAGACCACGCTGCTGCGCACCATCGCGGGTCTGGTCCGCCCGCGGGAGGGCGAGGTGCAGCGCATCATCACCGCCGCCGACACCAACCGGCGTGTGCTGCTGGTCTTCCAGGAGAACAGTCTCTTCCCCTGGATGACGGCGCTGGAGAACGCGGCCTTCGGGCTGGAGATGCAGGGCGTGGAGAAGGCCGAGCGCGAACGGCGCGCCGGCGAGCTGCTGCGGCGCTACGGCGTGGCCGGGCGCGAGGGGGCCTATCCGCACGAGCTCTCGCTCGGCATGAAGCAGCGCGTCGCGGTGATCCGCTGTTTTCTGAGCGACCCCGCGGTGCTCCTCATGGATGAGCCCTTCGCCGCGCTGGACGTGCAGACCCGGCTGAAGCTCCAGCAGGAGCTGCTGGATCTGTGGGAGCAGAACCACAAGACGGTGGTCTTTGTGACCCACGATTGCGAAGAGGCGGTGCTGCTCAGCGACCGCGTGCTGGTGCTGAGCCCGCAGCCCGCCACCGTGATCGCGGAGCTCCGCATTCCGTTTCCCCGTCCCCGCGGCGCTGCGCTCACCTTGGAAGGGGATTTCCTCGCGCTGAAGAGGGAGATCGCCCGCAACTTGGGCATGATCGCGGAATCCCGGGTGGCCGAGCCGCCCCGCGGCCCGCGGAAGAGTGCACGGGCTTGACACTGCCGGGGCGGACGTAGTACAACAGGCCCCATGTGAAGCGATTCGCCGGCCGGGGCGCTTGCCCCGGGAGGTGGTGGTCGCGGACGTAAGGTGGTTAGGAGGAAGGAACATGTCTCGTTACCTGCATGGTTTCGTTTGGGAGTGCCTGATCCTGACGCTGGCGTCTCTGGTGGCGCTGGCCCAGGTGTCCACCTCGCGGCTGGAGGGCGTGGTTCAGGACGCCTCCGGGGCGGTGGTGCCCGGCGCCACAGCGGCAGTGGTCAACAACAGGACCCAGGTGCGCGCCGAGGTCCCCGCCGGCCCCGACGGCCACTTCATATTTCCCTCGCTCCAGCCCGGGATCTACACGCTGAGCGTGGAGGCCGCGGGGTTCCGCAAGGCCGTGGTGTCCAACATCGAGTTGAACGTCAGCGCGACGGTCTCCCAGGTCGTCAAGCTGGAGGTCGGCTCGGTCACCGAGTCGGTGGTGGTCGAAGCGAACGCGGTTCGCGTCCAGACCACCGAGGCCTCGATCTCGCGGGTCATCACGATGCGCGATATTGACGTGCTCGCGCAACTGGGCCGCGCACCGATGGCGCTGGCCATTTACGCGACCCCCGGCATCCAGATCGACCCGGCCGACGGCACTTTCTCGCGAGTAAACGGCCTGCGCCAGGGAAGCAACAATTCCACGCTGGATGGCATCGATGTGAACGATGCCCTCGTGCCCCGCCTGGGCCTCTCGCTGACCGCCGTTAACACCGACTCGGTGGAGGAGTTCCGCGTGGTCGCCAGCGGCGGTAAGGCCGAGTACGGCCGCAACGCCGGCGCCCAGATCGAGATGATCTCGCGCTCGGGCAGCAACGTCTTCCACGGGAACGCGTTCGATTACCTGCGCAACACGGTGCTCAATGCCAACACCTTCTTCAACAATTCCGCTGTCCCCGCGATTAAGCGGCCGGTGTTCATCCAGAACCTCTTCGGCGGCTCGCTGGGCGGACCCATCCTCCATGACCGGACCTTCATCTTCGGCAACTTCCAGGGCCGGCGCACCCCAGCGCAGATCAGCCGCAACCGGACGGTGCTCACGCCGCAAGCCAAAGCCGGGCTGTTCCGCTGGAAGGCGCCGGGAAGTTCCGAAATCCAGTCGTTCGACATGGTCCGTAACGACCCGCGCGGCAAGGGCATTGACCCGCAGGTGGCCGCGATCCTCAAGCTGCTGCCCGATCCCAACAACACCGATGTCGGCGATGGCCTGAACACCGCCGGCTTCCGCTTCAACAACCCAAACGGCAGCCTTGAAGACCAGATGACTATCAAAGCCGACCACAACGTATGGAGCGGCCACCGGGTTTTCTTCCGCTGGAGCTGGCAGCGCAACCAGTTCATTGACTCCTTGAACAATGCCGATGCCCGCTATCCCGGCCAAGCCCAGGGCACCCAGGGCGGCCGCCGCTGGGGTTACTCGATTGGCTCGGACTGGTCCATCACCACGCACATCGTGAACGACCTGCGCATCGGCTACCAGAGCGCCAGCGTGGATTTCCTCCGCCCGGGGCGGTTGCCACAAGCCATGCTGGTGTCCAACAGTTGGACCGACCCGTTGAATCCCGGCTTCTCCCAGGGGCGCAACTCGCCGGTCCGCCAGTACACCGACAGCCTGACCTTGGTCCGCGGGGTCCACACCTTCAAGGGCGGCTTGAGTTGGCGCTTCACCAAGCAGTGGGGCTACAACGACGCCGGCATTTATCCCAACGTCACGTTCGCCCGCAGCTTCGGCGCCATCCCGCCGGCCACCATCGGCCCCTCCACGAACATTGCTTCGGCCGACCGGCAGCGCTTCGAGGACCTCTATAACGACCTGCTGGGCCGCATGAACCAGGTGACCCAGACCTTTTACAGCGACCTGGAGAAGTTCCAGCCGGCCGGCGCCCCGCGGGTTCGCACTCACAACGTCCACGAGTACGGCTACTTCTTCCAGGACGACTGGAAGATCCGGCCGAACCTGACGCTCAATCTCGGGTTGCGCTACGAGTTCAGTGGCGTGCCGTTTGAAGCGAACCGGCTGCAAGGCACTCTGGACAAGGCCGCCCTGGTCAATTCGGTCAACCGGATGGCCGACCTGAAGGTGCAGCGCAGCACCGACTGGTACAACAACGACTACAACAACTTCGCGCCGCGCATCGGCTTTGCCTGGGATGTGCGGGGAGACGGCAAGATGGCCATCCGGGCTAACTGGGGTATATTCTACGACCGCATCATCGGCGCCGCCATCAGCCTGACGGACGCCAATACGCCGGGCTTCTCGCAGGCCGTGCCGGTCTATCCGAACAACGTGACCAACGGCGACGTCCGTGTCACTGACGGCATCCCGCTGCCCCAGCAACCCGCTGCCCCGGTGGTCCTGCTGCCCTCGACCCGCTCGACTTCCACCGTGGTCTTTGCCCCCAATCTGAGCACAGGCTACGTCCAGCATTATAGCCTGACTCTCCAGCGAGAGGTCCTGCGCAACACCGTAATCGAGGTGGGCTATGTGGGGACGCGAGGCACCAAGATGTTCATGGATCTGAACCTGAATCAGGCTCGCATCTACGAGGACTTCCTCCCTGCTTTCCGGGAACTCCAGGCGTTCCGCGCCAGCGGCGCGCCGGTCTCCGCGGGCAACACCCTGGTGCGGATCTTCGGCTCGGCGAGCGCCGCCATATCCAGCATCGGGGCCAGCATCATTGACCAGGGCACAGTGGGCAGCGCGGCGGATTCGATGGACCGCGCCAACTACACGCGCTACTACGCCGCCGGGATCTCCGATTTCTACCTGCGGAACTACCCGCAATTCAACCAGGTGATCACCGGGACCAATGACGGGCGGTCGTATTACAATTCCCTCCAGTTGAGCCTGCGCCGACAGGCCGGCGCGTTGCGATTCAACGCCAATTACACCTTCAGCAAGTCGATGGACAACATCTCGGTGGATGGCAACGGCTTCACCAGCCCGATCGACAATTTCAACCTTGCTCTCAACCGCGGCCGCGGCGATTACGACCGGCCCCACGTGTTCAACTACGCCTTGGTTTACACCTTGCCGATTGGCAAGGGCCGCCGGCTGGCCGGGAACGCCCCGCGCTGGGCCGACTCGCTGATCGGCGGTTGGGACGTGGGCCTGACGAACATCTGGCAGAGCGGCGGCGTCGTCACCTACAGCTCGGGCCGGGCCACCGGGCCGGCGAACCTCAATACCTGGGCCAACTACACCGGCGACCGCAACATCGGCGCAGTTACGCGCCAGGGCAACGGCGTTTTCTGGCTCACCCCGGAGCAAATTAGCGCCTTCTCGTTCCCGGCTGCGGGCCAGATCGGCAGCAGCGGCCGGAACGCCTTCCGCGGCCCGCGCTTCTTCAACATCGACATGTCCCTGACGAAGAGGTTCCGGATTACCGAGCAACACAGGGTCTCCTTCCGCGCCGAGGCCTACACTCTCTTGAACAACACGAACTTCGGCGGGCTGGGTACCAGCCTGGTGACGCCCGCATCGTTCGGGAAGCTGAGCGGCACTGTCGGCAACGCGCGCATCATGCAGTTGGCGCTGCGCTACGACTTCTGAGGCCGCATCCGGCAGGGCGCAGAGGGTGATCCTCTGCGCCCTCGCCGTCTCTGCGGCTCGGCGGCGGGGCGCGGCTCAGGCGATTGAGCCCGCGCGGCTAGTGTGAACGCACGATTGCCGGCGTGTGGTGAATCCCCTAAGCTGCCAATCGAGAGGTGAAATGCTGCGCGGAGTGATCGTCTGCCCGGATCCCGAGCTGGCTGCCGCCTTGGAGCGGGCCCTCGTGGAAACCCGTCTGGTGCACGCCGTCCGGGTGTGCTCGTATCCCAACCCCGTCGAACTGGAGCGGCTCGTCCGCCAGCATGACCCGCAGGTGTTCTTCCTCGATCTGGAAGCGACCGAGGAAGGGCTGCGGCTGGTCCGGGCGATCGAGGAGAAGGCGCCCGCCGCGGCGGTGGTGGCGATGGGCCGCAGCCGCGAGCCCGACCTGCTGGTGGCGGCCATGCGCGCCGGCATTCGCGAGTTCCTGTCGCCTCCTTTCGACGACGGCAGCATGCGCGAGGCGCTGTTCCGCATCGCCAACCTGGTCGAGCGTGGCAGCCCGGCGGGGACGAACCGCGTCTATGCCTTCCTACCTTCCAAGCCGGGCGTGGGCGCCTCGACCGTGGCGCTGCATACCTGCCTGGCGATGTCCCACGTCCCCGAGACCAGCGTGCTGCTGGCCGATTTCGACCTCAACAACGGCATGATCGGCTTCATGCTTCGCCTCAACAGCCAGTATTCGGTAGTTGACGCGGTCGAGCGGGCCTACGAACTGGACGATGAGTTGTGGACCCGTCTGGTCTCCGTGGTTGGCCGCCTCGATGTGCTGCCCTCCGGCCGGCTCAATCCGGGCCACCGTATCGACTCCGCCTACCTGCAACCCTTGTTGAGCTTTGCCCGGAGGAACTATGGCGTCGTCTGCGTGGACCTGTCCGGCATGATGGAGAAGTACTCCCTCGAACTGATGCATGAAGCTGCGCGCATCCTGCTGGTCTGCACGCCCGAGGTTCCGGCCCTGCACCTGGCGGCCCAGAAGCTCCGGTTTCTCCACAGCCTGGAGTTGGGCAACCGGGTCCAGGTGCTGCTCAACCGCGCCCAGAAGTACTCCGTGCTCTCGGAAGCCGAGATGGAGCGGATGCTGGGCGTTCCCGTACACATGGCCATTCCCAACGACTACGCCCGGCTCCACAAGGCCATGATGAGCGGCCAGATGGTGGACGCTTCCTGCAAGCTCGGCAAGCGCCTCGAGGAGCTGGCGCGGTCGCTGCTGGAGGTTCCGGAGCCGGTCGAACACCGCAAGCCGCGCTTTCTCCAGTACTTCTCGATGGGCTCTGCCGCGGGCCTCTCGACGGTCGAGCAGTAGGCCGGTTCCAGTACCCCTGGCGTGGCTCGATGCCCAGTACTTTTCGTGTCCCGAGTGTGCCTGGCGTCCTATTCCCAGCCGTTCACCTGAGCCGTAGTCTGGGTAACCGGAACGCTCAGCGTGAACGACCTTGCCCGATTCATGTACCTTCAGGTCCTGGACGTGCTCACCACGGTGGCGTTCTTGAGCGGCGGTGTCCAGGAGGGCAACCCCGTGGTGCGGCTGGCGCTCCGCCTGGCTCCCTCGCCGTTGGGAACGCTGGTGGCGCTGAAGGTGCTGGCCCTCGGCCTGGCGGTCTACTGCTGGTGGGGGGGACGGCGCCGCCTGCTGGGCCGCATGAACGTCTTCTTCGCCGTGGTGGTGGCCTGGAACCTGCTCGCGCTGGTGGTGCAGCTTGGCGCGGCCGCTTGATACGTTCCGGGGCGCCGCCGCATGAGATAGAATTGGCAACTCCGGGAGGATTTGCCATGCGTGTCATGCGGTTAACCTTGTGCGTGCTGTTGCTGTCGATCGTGGCGTGGTCTCAGCCGGCGCCGACCGGCCTGCGCTCGGAGTACCTGACCTCGCCGCTGGGAGTGGACGTGGCCCAGCCGCGGCTGTCGTGGGTGCTGGACCACCCCGACCGCGGCCAAACCCAGTCGGCCTACCAAGTGCTGGTGTCGCTCCAGCCTGACGTGCCCGCCGGCGACCAGTGGGACAGCGGGCGGGTCAGCTCGGCCCAATCAACCCATGTGGCCTACGCCGGCAAGCCCCTGGAGAGCGGGCGCACCTACCACTGGAAAGTCCGCTGGTGGGACTCGCAGGGCAATGCCAGTCCCTGGAGCGCGCCGAGCCGGTTCGACACCGGGCTGCTGGCCCGTTCCGACTGGAAGGGCCAGTTCATCGGCGGGGCCAACCAGCTTCGCAAGGAATTCAAGCTGGAGCGGCGCCCGGCGCGCGCCCGCGCCTACATTGCGGGCCTGGGCTACCACGAGCTGCGCGTGAACGGGCGCAAGGTGGGGCGCTCGGTGCTCGACCCGGCCTGGACCACGTACGACAAGCGCGTCCTCTACGTCACTTACGACGTGACCGGCTACCTGCGGCCGGGCGCCAACGCCGTGGCCGTCACGCTCGGCCAGGGCTGGTACGCCTCGCGCGCCCTGCTGCTTCAGCTCAACGTCGAGCTGGAGGGCGGCGGCCGCGCCGAGGTGGTGAGCGACAGCTCCTGGAAGGTCATGGCGGGCCCCATCGTTTCCGACAGCGTCTACAACGGCGAAGTCTATGACGCGCGGCAGGAGACGCCCGGTTGGGACCGGCCCGCCTACGACGACTCGAAGTGGAAGCCCGCCTCCCTGGTGGACGCTCCGAAAGGGGTGCTCTCGGCGCAACTGATGCCGCCCATCCGCGTGGTGGACACCATCGTGCCCTTGAAGCTAACCAGCCCGCGGCCGGGCGTCCACGTGTACGACATGGGCCAGAACTTCAGCGGCTGGGTCGAGTTGCGGGTCAAGGGGCCGCGCGGCGCCGCGGTGCGCGTGCGCCACTCCGAGCTGCTTTACGAGGACGGCACGCTCAACGTCGAGAACCTCCGCCGCGCTCGCGCCACCGACACTTACATCCTGCGCGGCGACGGCGACGAGGAGGTGTACCAGCCGCGCTTCACCTACCACGGTTTCCGCTACGTCGAGCTGACCGGATATCCGGGCGCGCCGCGGCTGGACACGCTCCGCGGCAAGGTGGTGCACTCCGATGTGAAGCCCGCGGGCGGGTTCACCGCTTCCAAGCCCATCCTCAACCAGATCCAGCGGCTGATCCTGTGGGGCATCACCAGCAATCTGCACAGCATCCCCACCGACTGCAACCAGCGCGACGAGCGCATGGGCTGGATGGCCGACGCGCACCTGTACGCCGAGAGCGCCATGCTCAACTTCGACATGGCCGCCTTCTACACCAACTTCCTGCGCGACATCCGCGACATTCAGGGCTCAGACGGCTCGGTGACCGACACGGTGCCGCACCGCGGGGGCCGCCGTCCGGCCGATCCGGCCTGGGGCGCCGCCTACCCGCTCATTGCCTGGTACGTGTACCTCTACCACGGCGACCGCCGCATCCTCGAGGAACACTACGCCGGGGTGAAGGCCTGGACCGATTTCCAGCGCACGCAGAGCCAGGATGGCATTTTGAGCTACAGCTACTACGGCGACTGGGTGCCCGCCGAGAAGACCCCCGGCGCGCTGGTCTCGACCTTCTACTACTACTACAGCGCGCACCTGACCGCGCGCATGGCCGAGATCCTGGGCAAGACCGCCGACGCGGAGGCCTACCGCAAGCTGGCCGCCGAGATTCAGGAGGCTTTCAACCGCGGGTTCTGGAACGCGGCCGGGTTCTACGGCAACGGCTCGCAGACCTCGCAGATCCTGCCGCTGTACCTGGACCTGGCGCCGAAAGACCGACGGGGCGTGGCCCTCGGCCACTTGCGGGACTCCATCGTGTACTACAACAACATCCACCTGATGACCGGCATCGTGGGGACCAAGTACGGGATGGAGCTGCTGACGCGCGCGAACAACGTGGATCTGGCCTACGATGTGGCCACGCAGACCACCTACCCGAGCTGGGGCTACATGCTGGAACGGGGCGCCACCACGCTGTGGGAGCTGTGGCAGGAGCGCACCGGGCCGTCGATGAACTCGCACAACCACCCCATGTTCGGCAGCATCGGCACGTGGTTCTACAGCGCGCTGGCGGGCATCAACTACGACCCCGAGCGGCCGGGCTACGAGCGCATTCGCATCGAGCCGCAGGCGGCGCGCGACCTGCGCTGGGCCTCGGGCTCGATCGAGACGCTGCGCGGCACGGTGGCCTCGGCCTGGAGCCGCACGGAGCGGGAGTTCCGGCTGGAGGCGGTCATTCCGGTTTCGAGTGAGGCGGAGGTCCACCTGCCCAAGCTGAACCTGGCCAACGTGGTGGTGCGCGAATCCGGGCGCGTGGTGTGGAGGGAGAACGCCTACCAGAGCGGCGCCCCGGGCCTGCGCGGGGCGCGCCAGACCGCGGGCGCCGTCATCTTCCAGGCCGGCTCGGGGCGGTACGTCTTCGAGCTGGCGGGGGAGTAGACCCCCCTACTGCTGTAGCGCCGGCAGGGGGCTGGGCGGGCGCGCGACGCGGCCGCGGACGGCCTCGTCGATGACGATGCTGTTGGCTTCGATGGTCTGTCCTGTGGCCAGGTCCAACTGCACGCGGGCCTTGGCATAGATACTGGCGGCCGCCACTTCGGCCGAACGCGCCTGGGCCAGGTCGCGCTGGGCCTGGATGACGAAGAAAATGGTGGAGGCGCCCAGGGCGTATTTCTTCTGCTCGGCATCCAGGGTCTGCTCTTGCAGGACGCGGGCCTTGACCGCGGCGCGGTGCGCCGTGCTGGCCTGCTGTACCGCGATCAGCGCGTTACGCACGTCGGCACGGACCTGGTTGATCTGCTGCTGCTGGCGGAGCTCCTGCTGGCGCAGGCTTAACTGGTCCATCACCATGTCCGCACGCGCCGAGCGGTTGCGCAGGGGTACTGACAACTGGAAGCCGATGGAGTAGTCCGGGAAGTTGCGGGCGAACAACTGCGAGAGCACTTTGCCGTAACCGCCGATGAAGAACGGGTCCACCACACTGGGATCGCGGTACTGGGGGGGCCCCAGGGGCGCTCCTTGAATGGGCGGAATAGGCAGAGCATTGATCTGCCCGGCCAGGCCGTTGTTCTGAAGACCGGCCACCACGCTCAGGGAGGGCCGCAACTGGCTCTGGGTGCCCTTGAGCCCCAGCTTGGTGTTCTCGATCTGGATACGCGTCTGGGCCAGCTCGGGACGGGCCTCCAGCGCCTTGGCGGTGAGGTCCTGCACGGGCTGCACCTGCTCGATCTCGGGCACCCGGATCTGATCCGTGGGGACAATGCGTGCGTCGGCCACGCTGGGGCTGGCCACC
>CAZIRH010000058.1:0-16236 GCA_964541065.1 uncultured Solibacteraceae bacterium | reverse complement strand
AGCTGGGTCGTGGCCACCGACCTGGCCGAGGCCCTGGCGCGCGCCGGCACGCCTTTCCACCGCGCCCACCAGATGGTGGGGCGCCTGGTGCTCGAAAGCCTCCGGCAGGGCCGCCAGCCAGCGGACTGGACACCGGCGCAACTGGTGGCCTTCGCGCCCGAGTTCACGCCTGAGATGGCGCGCCTGCTCGCGCCCGCCGAGGGGCTGAAGACCCGCGAGATTGCGGGCGGGACCGGGCCGGAAACCGTGGCGCGGGCGCTGGAGGAGGCCGGGCGGCGCCTGGCCCGCATGCGCGTATGAACAAGAGCTACCGCCAGGGACAGCTCCTCAGGCTCATCCGCGCGCGTGCGATCCACACCCAGGAAGAGCTGGCCCGGGAGCTCAAGCGGCACGGCCTTCACGCCACCCAGGTGACGCTCTCCAGGGACATCCGCGAGCTGGGCCTGGCCAAGACCCCGGAAGGCTACCGCCAGATCGTGCAGGCGGCCACGGGGCCGGACCTTCCCACTCTGGCCGCGGAGTTCGTCGAGGAGGTGCGCGCCGCGCAGAACCTGGTGGTGGTGAAGACCTCGCCGGGCCACGCCAACTCGGTAGCCGTGGCGCTGGACCGCGAGGCGTGGCCCGACGTGGTAGGCACGGTGGCCGGCGACGACACCATCCTGGTGGTGGCCCCGAATGCGCGCACCGCGCGGGTGGTGCGCAAGAGACTGTTCGGACTGCTGGGAACATAGCGCCGAGCTGCGGCGCGGCGGCCTGCGTCCGCCCGCGCGTCAGCTTGCCGGCGGTCCTCGCCGCAGGTCCTCGATCTGGCGGCTGAGCTGCTCCAGCCGCCCCTTCTCTGTACCCTCCGCCAGCAAGAGCCCGCAATCGCGCGCGTGAAGTGGGATCTTGCGAAAGCCGCTTTGCGTCGTGGACGTCTTCGCAGACCGCAAGGCGGCTGTAGATCGACTGCCGAGCCCGCGGGCCCGGATCTGACATCCCATGTCCGCCGCCGGGTTTGGTATATCCCCGTGGATTGCCCTAGAATGAGAGTATGAGGAAGCCGCGGACCCTCTACGTGAAAAACCCTGCCGCCCACCGTCTGGCCGAGCAGCTCAGCAAGCGCATGGGACTAACGCTGACCGACGCCGTGATCTATGCCCTGGAAGATCAGATCCGGAGATCCAGACGTCCTCTCAACCGGGCCAGAGTGGAGGCCGTCTGCGCCAAGATCAGCGCCCTGCCGGTTCTCGACTCCCGCACTCCGGAAGAGATCCTAGGCTACGACGAGTTCGGGATACCGCGCTAGATGGTCATTGACTCATCGGCACTCGTTGCGATTGCGTTCGGGGAACCGTCACGGCCGGCCCTGCTGGACTCCATTGCGTCGGCGGGCAAGCGGCTCATCTCTGCGGTCTCCCTCCTCGAAGCAGGGATGGTCCTCAGGGCGCGCCTCGGCGAGGTCTCGCTCGCCTTCCTGTATAGACTGATCGAAGAACTGGGGGCCGACGTCGTACCCTTTGATGAAGCCCAGGCCAGACTGGCAGTCGCGGCCTTTGGACGATTCGGGAAAGGGATGGGCCACCGGGCCCAACTCAACCTGGGGGACTGTGCCGTCTATGCGCTGGCGGCATTGAGCGGCGAGCCGGTGTTGGCAACAGGCAACGATCTCGCGGCGACCGACCTGGCCGTTCTCCGACCATAGCGCAGCGCATCATGCCGCCGAGCCCTCCCGCGCTGACGTGCGGCCCGCCCGTCTGCGTCGGCCCGCGCCTCAGCTCGTCGCGGGCCCACGCCGCAAGTCCTCGATCTGGCGGCTGAGCTGCTCCAGCCGCCCCAGCACTTCGGCATGCCGCCGCTCGCCCGGGGTATTGCCCTGCATGAAGAACGTTCCGCCCGGCTCCAGCACGCAGCTCTCCACCTCGGCCAGGCTCGTGAAACCCTGCCGGTGCGCCACCGTCAGCAATTCGGACTTCGACAGGAGTTCTTTCGCCAGGGCGCGCGGGAGAACCCGCCCGCCCTCGATCAGCACCGCCGGCTTGCCTTCCAGTATCTGGTCCAGTCGCCGGTGCTTGAACACGAAGCGCACCACCACGTAGTTCACCACGAACAGCGCCAGCGCGCCCAGCATCCCGCCGGCCGTCGAGTTGTCGCTGCCGATGATGGCATTCTGCACGGTGTTGGACACCGCCAGCAGCACCACCAGGTCAAAAGGATTCAGTTGCGCCAGTTCCCGCTTGCCGAACAGGCGCAGGCACACCACCAGGAACAGGTACACCAAAGCAGGGCGCAGCACCTTCTCCAGCACCGTCACCGTCGCCGGCAGATCCAACATGTTCTGCCCGGTTCCATTCAGCCACACAACCAGAGCCAGCATGTCTCTTATCCTACGTCAGGCGCGGCGTGACGGCAGGTCACCTGGCCGGACGGTTGGCGGGACCGTAAGGCGGCGGGCCGAGGCTCTCGATGGTCCAGTTGCCGGGGGCCAGCCTGACGCCGGCGATCAGCTCCGAACCCAGCCGGACGTGTTCCTCGCCGCCGGAGGCCGGGCGCAGGCGGTACAGCGTGTTCTCATCCACCGTGTGCCACTCGGGAAACTCGTTCAGCCGGACGTAGTTTCGGTCGAAGTTGAGCACGCGGCGGTGGCGCGCGAAGTCGAACTGGATGCGCCCGCGCCAGCCCTGCGGCGCCTCCAGGCTGAGGTAGAGCCGCTGGCCCTGGCGCACCGCGCCCAGCCGCAGGCCGGGCACCCAGCGGTCCGGCCGGCAGCCCTGGCTCTTGTACAGCATGTACAGCAACAGCGTGCGGTTGAAATTCCCTTCCCCGTACCAGTTCTCGATGTGGCCGTTAGGCTGCTGCATGGCCGCCATGACGCGGATCTCCGACTCGATCCAGTCGAAGGCCTCGGGCACCGGCTCGCGCGCCGCCAGGTAGAGCGCGCCCTCGATCGAGTCGGCGTAGCCGTCGAAGCTGCCGCGTTCCCAATCGTAGTTGCGGTATTTGGGCAGGTTTCTCAGCACGCGCCGGACGGCCTCGCGGTACTTCTCCTCCCCGGTGACCTGGTAGAAGCAGTAAATTGCGCCGTAGACGTAGCCCCAGTTGTCGGACAGGCCGGCGTCCTTGGGCTTGAGGGTGGCGGCGTCGATCTGGTTGTAGAGCAGGCCGTCGGGATTGGCGGATTCCAGAATGCGGTCGAACATGCGCGCCAGCACGGGCCGATAACGCGCGGCGCGTGGCGTCTGCCCGTGCGCCTCCAGGGCGTAAAGCAGCGACAGACCCACCACCGTCTCGTTGCCGTGGTCGCGCAGGCGGAGCTGGCCGTCGCCCGCGTGCTTCTCGAAGTCCCACTTCGAGCTGGGCACGCCGTGATTGCCGGGCAGCACCTCCTCGATGTACGCATCGCCGATGCGCCGAGCCCACTCCAGGAAGCGGTGGTCCCCGGTCATGGTGGCCAGCCGCACCAGGGTTTGCAGGTAGTCGCCGTTGAGCTCGGCGTCACTGGCGGGCAGGTTCCCGAAGCGCGAAGAGACTGGCGCCCGGGCCATCGCGTCGGCGGTCATGTCCAACATGCGATAGAACCAGGGCGTGCGGCCCAGCAGCTCGGTCACCGCCAGGAGGCCGTCCTTGGCGTACTCGCCGGCGCCGAACAAGCTGGGCGGGCCCAGTTCCCCGGTGGTCATCTCCAGGTTGGCCGGAATCGAGTCCTGCACGGTGGTGTAGCGGACCTCGTTGCGCAGCATCTCCATCAGGCGGCCGTGGTAGAGGTCGGGATCGGTAAGCTGCGCGGTGAGGATGAGGTAGGGATAGAGGTCGGCGCCGGAGTTGTGCGGGGTATAGAGCCGCCGCGTGTCGCCGGGCTTCAGGCCCTGCCGTCCGCCCGGCAGCCGGTCTGGCAGCAGCAGCGTGCGCGCGTCCGCCTCGGCCAGCCAGGCCTTGAGCACGCGCTGGATAGCCGCGGCGCCGGCGTCGAAGCGCCGGCCATTCTCGCGAGCGCGGGCAAAGGCCGCCTCCGGCTGGGCCATCGCCAGCGGCGCCAGCAGAAGAGACACCACAAATGCCATACGCAGGAACATGCTCTCTATATACCCTAGAACCTCAGCTTCGCGCCGAACACCACGACCCGGTTGCCGCCGGCCTTGGTGATGGTTCCGAACGCCGACGGGGTGGCGAGATTGGTGTTCGGAAGGTCGAACTGCGGCGAGTTGAACGGGCTGTCGATGTCCGCCCGCAACTCCAGTTCCCACCGCTCCACAAGCGGCAGAATCTTGGCCAGCGCGGTGGTAGTTGGCCCGCCCGTTGGAGTTCCGTTGGCTGGTCGCCGAGTTGAAGGCTCCTGGTGGTTTCCGAGTAGGCCGCAATCCAGGCGCGACCCCAGAAGCGCTGAGTTTCCGATCCCACTGATGGGGATGAATCCTGACGGCGACGTGTCATTGAGCTCCTGGAACGGCGGCCTCTGGCGCTGGTCGTCACCGCCCGATGATGCGTCAGAAAAAGAATTCCAGTCGCGGGCGGCGGCCCACTGAGAACGATGGTCGTGATCGCGGGGCTAGCGAGAGGCAGCCGCGGGGGCGACCAGATCGCATAAGCCACTCCAGCTCAGAATTTCAATTTCGCGCCGAACGTCATCGTCCGGGTGCTCGCCCCCCGGGTGCTGGTAATCACGCCGAAGGTGGCCGGGCTGGCGAGGTTGGTGGTCGGATCGGAGAACACCGGATGGTTGAACGGGCTGCGGACCTGCAGGCGCAATTCAGTCTTCCAGCGTTCGGTGATGGAGACGGTCTTGGACAGCGTGGCCGTCGTGACCCACTGGCTCGGCCCGCGAAGCCAGGACCACAGCGGCGGCTCCGGGCTGACCCCGAAGTTGGGGATTCGGTTCCAGACGTCCCGGCTGACGTAAGGATTCTGCGGCAGCTTGGTCTGAGGATCGATCCGGTCGCCGAGCCGGTCCTCTAGATCTCCCGAGGTGTTGGGATTCCCGGTCGGGATGGGGCGGCCGTTGGTATCGTCCACGGTAAGCGGGGTCCCGCTCTCGTAGTGGGAAGTGAAACCGAGCAGCCAGCCGCCCGCGGCCGTGTCCAGCCAGCGCCCCCAGCTCTTACCCCACACGCGCGAGCGCCCCAAGGGCAACTCGTAGTTGATGAAAAGGTTCATCATGTGCGGCCGGTCGATGGAGGTCACCGTGCGGTACTTGCGCTGGTTCACGGCGCTGTACTGGAAGTATTGGAGAGACTTGGAGTAGGTGTAGTTGGCCACCACCTGCACACCGCGCCCGAAGCGCTTCTGCGCGCGCGCCTGTAGCGAGTGGTAGAGCACGCGGCCATTGTTGTTGCGCTGGGAGGCCACGGTGCTGAACTGCGGCACCATCCTCAGCAACTGCGTGGCCCGCACGGTGGAGCCCTGTCCGAGAGTCGATGTCGGCGGCAGAAGCCCCAGGAACGGATTGGGCACGTTGGTGGTGTTGCTGAGCAGGCTGTCCTGAGACTCGTTAAGGTTGAGGTCTTCGTAGAGCTTGAGTGTGTGCATGCCGACGTAGGCAACTTCACCCAGCACGCGCCCTACGAACTCCTTCTGGAGGCTCAACTGCCACTGCTGCACATAGGGTAAGACCCGCCCGGGTTTGAGGTAGGTGACCGTGCTCCCGAGGTCCGTCAGCACGCCGAGCGACTTGTTGGTGGGTTCTACGTATCCGTTCGGGAACGGATTGCTGAGGCTCACTCCCGGGATGGGCAGAGTGTCGCTGCCCGTCGAGCCGACGTACTGGGTGATGGCGCCAAAAGCGCCGTCGGTGGTCGGGGTGCCGCTCGAGAGATTGGTGATGGCGCTCGAGTAGAAGATGCCATACCCGCCGCGGATCACCAGGCTGGTCCAGGGAGAGAAGGCCATGCCGATTCGAGGACCGAAATTGTTGGTGTCCCGCACGCCCTGGCGCCGGCCGGTCCCACCATCGTTCACAAAGCGGACCGCGCCGCGCAGCGGACCCACACCGGGGACGGTGATTTTCAGATCGATGGTCGGATCGAAGCTGTAGATGAGGCGGTCGAACCGCTCCGTCTGCGGGGTCTCCAACTCATACCGCAATCCCAGGTTGAGCGTGAGCCGGTGCGTCACCTTCCAGTCATCCTGGAAGAAGAAACCGCCGTAGTGGGTCTGCAAGGAGAGCGGGGAGGTGTAGCCGATGCCCCGGTTGGAAGCGGTGGTCGGCAGCCCCAGAATCAGAGAGGCCATGGCGCTGCCCGAAGTAGTGCCGGTGGTCGAGCGGGTGGGGTCCTGGCGCGTCAGCGTGTTGTTGAACACGAACTGGCCGTTGGCGTAAGTGCCGGGGTTGTTCTCGTTCCAGCGCACGATGCGGTAGTCCAGGCCGAATCGCAGGTTGTGGCTGCCCTTGGGCCGGGTGAAGTTGTTCATGAACGACCAGATGTCGTTGACGCTCCAGCGGGGACGGCTGCCGATGAAGGGAGCGCCGTCAGCGCTGATGTCGAAGATCGGCCAGGCGGGCGCGATCTGGTGGCTGGTGATGGCCGCCGGCAGCTTGAGATCGGCCGGGTTCTGGGTGTCGCCCTCCATGAAGTTGTAGGTGAAAATCCTGGTGTAGCCCAAGCGGAAGGAGCCGACCAGGGCGGGCGAGAACAGAACTGTGTCATCCAGCGTTACGGTGCGGTGGTGCCGTGTGTCGGTGTTCAGGTTGGAGGTTCCGTTGGGCGGCACGCTGTAAGCGCCGGGGAAGTAGGCCGGACTGGGCGCAGCGCCATAGGTGAGAAAGGCGAACCGGCCGAACAGGCGATGCTTGCTCCCCAGCGCGTGGTCGATACGCGTTTGCCAGTTCTTGGTCGGCTGGATGAACTTCATGTCGGCGCTCCAATTCGGCGTGCTCAGCCGCGCCGGGACGTTCAGGTTGGGTTCCGGCTCGGTGGCCATCACCGCCAGGCCGATCGGGCTCTGCCTGTCGGCGGCGATTTTCGCTCCCGGGAAAACCGTGCGCGACACGAAGGAACCGGCCGCGTTGACGACCGTGCTCAACGGATCGTAGAGCACCAGCGGGCTGCCGGAGGTGGACAGGGTCTGGGAGAAATCGCCCTGCCGCATGGCGGCCGTAGGAACGAAAGCCAGTCCCGCGGCGTGGTTTCCGTTCTTGTCGTTTTCGAAAGCCGTGAAGAAGAAGGTCCGGTTGCGCCCGTCGTACTTCGGCAGGCGGACCGGGCCGCCGAAGGTGGCGCCGGCAGCGTAAGTATCGGTGGCGGCCCTGGGAAGCCCGACGCGGTTGTTGGTCCAGGAATTGGCGTTCAGAGCCTCGTTCTGGGTGTAGTAGAATCCGCTTGCGTGGTACTCGTTGGTGCCCGAGCGGGTGGTGATGGACAGCGCCCCGCCGTTGGAGCGGCCCAGGCTGGCGTCGAACATGGTGCTGACCACCTTGAACTCCTGCACCGCTTCGGGCATGGGAATCCCCACCGCCAGTCCGGACTGGCGCGGAGCCAGCGCGGGCGAACCGTCGATGGTGACATCGTTGCCGCTCTGAGTCCCGCTGCCGCCGTTGACGGCAATGTTGTTCTGGCTGTTGCTCATGGTATTGCCGAAACCGAGCGAGCCAGTGGCGAGCACCCCGGGGGCCATGTTGGCCAGTTCGAGCACGCTGCTAGTCAGCAGCGTGGATTCAAGAAACCTGCGATCGGCCACTTGGCCCAGGTCCGAAGTGGCGGTCTGCAACTGCGGGCTCTCAGCGCTGATGATGACACTGTCGGCGGTCGCGCCGACCTCGAGCGTGAGATTCAGTTCGATACGGTCGTTGATCTGCACCACGACGCCCGGCTGGACGGCCCGCCGGAAGCCGTCTACCGAGACGGCGACGCTGTAACGTCCGGGGACCAAGTAGGGGGCGATGTAGTTGCCTTCCCCGTTGGTGCGGATCTCCAGCGCAACGCTGGTCTCTTCGTTGGTGATCTTGACCCTTGCCCTGGGGATGACCGCTCCGGTAGGGTCGGTGACCCGGCCGAGGATCGTGCCCCGGAACTCCTGGCCGAGCACCACCGAACACGCCGCCAAGGCTGACAACAACAGAATTATCGGCCCACGACTCCACATAACCCGCCTCCCCATCACATTCAGACTGTACATGATGCGCCCGAGGTTTTCAAGCCTTGTCGGGCACCACGAACGGGGCGCGATAGTCGCGCCTCAGCATTCGGTCCGCCTCCGGATCGCCCACGAATCTCTCCTGCCGCGGGTCGAATTCCACCCGCCGCCGCAGGCGGAAGGAGATGTTCGCCAGGTGCGCCAGCGCCGAGGAATAGTGGGCGGTCTCCACCGGCCCGTTCTGCCCGGAGGGCTTGCGGCTGCGCACCGCCCCGACGAAGTTCGCGAAGTGATCGCCCTGCGCAACTCGTCTCGGGCCCGCCTCCCGCTTCTGGCCAATGTAAGTCTCATAGGCGGTGTAGTGCCGGATCAGCATGTACCCTTCCGAACCCAGAAAGATGTTGCCGACACCCACTCCCTGCTCTTCCGGCGTGCACCAGTGCCGCACCGCGATCTCGATCATTTTGCCCTGCTCGGGATAGCAGCACAGGGCGGTCAGGAGCTCCGGGGTTTCCTTGTCGTCGTCGAAGACGAACTTGCCGCCCACCGCCACCACCTGACGCGGCAACTGCACTCCCAGTCCCCACTGCGCCATATCGAGCTGATGGATGCCCTGGTTGCCAATCTCGCCGTTGCCGTACTCCCACTGCCAGTGCCAGTTGTAGTGCACCCAGCGCCGGGAGAAGGGACGCACCTGGGCGGGCCCCTGCCACAGGTCATAGTCCAGCTCGGGCGGCGGCGGCTCCTCGGGAAAGTGCCCAATGGAGGGACGCCAGCGGTACACCAGCGCCCGGCACAAATACACCTTCCCGATGACCCCCGCGCGCAGCTTCTGGACGGCCTCCCGCAGGGCCGGGGAGCTCCGCAGTTGGACCCCGTGCTGCACGATGCGGTTGTACTTCGCCGCCGCCTCGATGACCCTGCGGCCCTCCCAGACGTTGTGCGTGCCTGGTTTCTCGACGTAGACATCCTTGCCCGCCTGGCAGGCCCAGATAGTCGCCAGTGCGTGCCAGTGGTTCGGCGTGGCGATGCTGACGACATCGATGCCCTGGTCGTCAAGGACCCGGCGCAGGTCGGTTTCGGTTCGCACCGTCCGCCCGTAAGTCTTCTCGAACTCGGCGGCTCGCCGGGCGGCCACGGCGCGGTCCGGGTCGCACAGGATCACCACCTGCACACCGGGAAGCTTCTGATAGCCCTCGACGTGCTGCCAGCCCTGGCCGTTAACGCCCAGAACCGCCACGCGGACGGTGTCATTGGCGCCGGCCGCGCGCGGGGAGAAGGCCGGTGCAGCCACCGCGGTCATCGCGCTCGTAACAAACAATCTACGCTTCATTCCAGTCATCCTCGCCAAACCTGCGGCACACCCCTACCCTCTCAACTAGGCTCAGCCTTCCAGGTGCGCGGCACAAGTGTACAGGGGCAACCTTACGGTACGGTTACCGTAACCAGGCGGCCGGAGCTCAGGCGCCCACGTCTCGCGGGAGAGATTCGGAGGCTTCCACGCGCACCGTGTCGGAGGTGATTTCGGAGGCCGGCAGCAACGCCGACAGCGGCGCCAGGGTGGTCTGCGGGCGATAGGGGAGGGAGGCGACCTGGCGGTCGCCCACATACAGGTTGTAGGAGCGAATCGGCTCGCCTGCCGCCAGCGCCGAGTTCCAGCGGACGGTCACACGGTCGCCATCGCGCTCCAGGCGCACCTCACTGGGTTGAAGCAGCCCGCGCCGTTCCTGGAAATGAGTGTTGGTGTCCGCGCCGTGGCGGTCCACCACCTCGGTTTCGATACGCCGGCGCTCGGAGGGGGAAGCCCAGTCGCTGAGGGCGGCCTTGAGGTTGGCCACCAGTTGATCCGCTTCCGGATTCTCCCGGTCGATACGCCCGACGCCGGTGAGCAGGCAACTCACCCCGGGAACCGACACCGCGTACCGCACCAGGTCCGTGCAGGAGACCGCCCCGGGTTTTCCCACGGCCAGGATCAAGTCCTGGTAGGCATTGGAAAAGCGTTTCGGGCCGCCGTAGAAGACGCCGCCGGCGAAGGCCTTCATCGCAATCACGCCCATGCCGCGCGCCAGGGCCAGCGGAATGACGTTGTGCTGGTGGGAGCAGTACCAGCGGTCATTGGGGTTCACGGCCGTCAGCAGGGTGTCGAGGATGTTCAGCTCGTCGCGCTGGAGGACATTCATCAGGACGGCGGAACTCTGATGGCTGCTAACGCCGATATGCCGCAGGTAGTGCCGGCGCTCGGGATTGAGGCCGGTCAGATTGGCGCCGTCACGGTAGTCCAGCAGGCCGGCCAGCGCGCCGATGCGGTCGCCGGGCGGCTCACCCCGGCGGTCCAGACCTTCATAAATCGGAGCGACCTCCTCCATGCGGTAGACATCGTGGATCTGCATGCAATCCAGGTAGGCCCCCTCCGGGATATAGCCCCGGCCGTCGCCAAACATCCGGGTGAGCGAGAGCTTCAGCTCGTCGATGGCGGTGGCGGCGGAGCTCGCGCGATTCAGCGCGTAGCGTCCCAGGGTCTTGGTGGCGATGTAGAGGTGCTCCCGCAGCGCGGCGTTGTAGTCCGGTTCTCCCGGGATCAGTCGTAGACGGCGGAAGGCCTCCCCGAAGTGGGCTTGGCTGGGGCCATAGGCGTTGGCCGTGTCCAGATAGTTGATCCCCAGCTCGACTGCTCGCACGATGATGTCCGCCATATCCGTGCCGGACACCGGGCACATCAGGGCTCCCATTCCGCCCAGACCCAGCGGCGTCACCCAGCGCCCGGTGCGGCCCAGCAGGCGGTAGCTGAGCTGCGCGCTGACCTCGGCCTGAAGCCGGCGGGAGGGCCCCACGGCCGCCACCGGCAGGGCCCTGAGAATCTCACGTCGCGAGAACATGTGCGACTCCTTTCAGCCGCGGCAGGGTCGCCTCATATCAGAAACTGTACTTCAATCCGAGCTGGATGATCCGCGGAGCGCCGGCAGTGAGGACCTTGCCGAAATTGGCGTTCGTGAGAGTGTAGACGGGAGTGCCGAGACTCACCCAGTTGAACACGTTGAAGAATTCGCCGCGGACCTCCAGCTTGTGTCTTTCCGTAATCCGAAAGCTCCTGAAGATACCGAGGTCGATGTTCTTGTTGGCCGGCCCGAGGACATTGTTCCGGCCCAGGTTTCCGATGGCGCCCGGCGTATTGGCCTGGAAAGCGTCGATATTGAACCAGGGGCTGCCGGCCCTGATGTTGCTGTTGGACGGTTTCGGCAGGCGCCAGTCGCCCACCTGGTTAGGCCGATCGTTACCGCTGTTGCCATCAAAATCGTTGTCCCTGCCGGTGACGATGCCGTTGGAAGCAGTCCCGCCTCCTACGGGTCCTCCGGAGTAGAAGGCAGCGATGCCGTTCAGCAACCACCCACCCACCAGGGCTCCGGCCATTCCCCGCGGCTTCGGCAGTTCCCATAGCCACGAGAAAACGGCCGTATGCGTGCGATTGAAATCCGACAGGCCCCTGTTCAACTTGAGGTTTCTCGGATCCACCCACTGGCTCTGGGAATCGTGCCAGCTCGCCAGGTCGATCGACCTTCCAAAAGTGTAGGATCCCAGGAGCGTGAAGCCTTTGCTGAAGCGTCTCTCCAGCCGGACCTGGCCGGAGTTGTACGCGGAGTTGGCCAGGGCTTCGGTCGCGCGCATCACAAGGAACGGCGGGTTCAGCGGGCGCCGCGCATCCGCGTTGGCCGCGCTGGCGTTGGGTCTGGAGATGGGAGCGTTGATGTCACGCTGGTCCGTGAGCTTACGGCCGACGTTTCCCACGTAACCCACCTCGGTCATCCAGCCACGCCCGAACTGCCGCTGGACCGACAGATTGTACTGCTGCACGTAGCCGGTTCTAAGGTTGAAATCCGCGAAGGAATAGGCTCCTGTGGCTGGAAACTTTAGATTTGCAGGGTCGTAATTTATCGGATAGGGCGCGCCGCCGATCTGGCGCCAGGGATTGGAAAGGTCGATCGATGACGGCCCCGTTGCATTGATGTTCCGCATCGTCTCCCGAATGAAGAATGGAATCGACACCTGCCCCTCTTGTTGGACGTTGTTGATCGTGGTCTGATATGCGACCGCGTAGCCGCCCCGCACCACGGTCTTTCCTGCCCCGGTGAGGTCATAGGCGAAACCCACACGGGGCGCGAAATTGTTGTTGTCGTTCTTCATGCCCGCCCGGGGAATTCCCGAATCGCAAGGGAACACGACGCCGTTCGGGGCCTGGGGAACGCAGGTGGACTGCCGGCCGGGGAGGTAGGCAATGAGCAGGTCCTTCGGGTGGACGGTGTAGGGATCCAAATCGTAGCGCACGCCGAGGTTGAGCACCAGCTTCGGGCTCGCCCGGAAATTGTCTTGGACAAAGCCGGCCAGGGACCAGGTGTCGTTGTACTTGTCAGTGGCCGGGCCATAGGTCAAGTTCAAGACCTGGCCCAGCAGCAGGTCTGCCATGCCGTTGCCGGTGAAGGTTCCGTCGAAGACGAACTGCCCGCCCAGCCGGCCCGAAGGGCTGATGTCGTGGAACCGCACGACCGCCCCCTCCACGCCGAACTTCAGGCTGTGCCGCCCTCTGATCCAGTCCACCGCATCGGCCAGGCTCCACTTGTTGGACCGCCGGTCCCCCCCGGAAGGCGTTGACGCGTTGAAGTAGCCGGTCACGCTGAAAGACGGAGGCATGATGGGACCTGCCGGGAGCGGGCCAAAGTTATTGGCGCCCAGGCTGATCATCGTTACATCGCTGGGGCCGACCTGGACCAGGCCCACCGTTCGCGCGAAGGTGCCGTGCAACTGATTCACCATGCTGGGGCTGATCGTCCAATACTCGTGCACGTTCAGGTTGTGCTGGATGCTGTCGGTATTAGTGAACTGGAAATCGATGTTGCCCGGGAAGCGGGAAGTGAGGCTGTTCTTGGCGAAGAAGTAGGCGGCCGAGAGCCTGTTCTGCGGTGAAAGGATGTAATCGACCTTGCCCAGGTACTGGTTGTTATCGAGCGGCGTGCCAGCGCGCGCCGTGAGCGCGTTGGGACTGCCGGCCGGATCGTTGGGCAGAGGGATGGCCCGGCTCAGAAAGCCGACGGCCACGGGGTTCAGCCTCTCTCTCGGAATGAGATTCCCCGAAAAGGGCTGCCCCGTAAGAGGATCTCGAATTACTATCGGCCTGCCTCTGCTGTCTGCGGATGCGGAGAAGTTCCCGTCCCGCTCGGCGGCTGTCGGCACCACCGCGCCGTTGTTGAACGCTTGCGTGGCCCGCCGAAACCCTTGATAAGAGCCGAAGAAGAATATCTTGTCTTTAATGACCGGTCCACCGAGCGTGGCCCCGAACTGGTTCTGGACCAGGGGTGTGGTGTCCGGCTCGAAGAAGTTGCGCAAGTTCAGGGCCCGGTTGCGCAGAAACTCGAACACGCTCCCGTGATATTCGTTAGTGCCCGATTTGGTCACGACGTTCACGATGGCGCCTACCGAGTGGCCGTACTCGGCGCTGTAATTGTTGCTGATCACCCTGAACTCCTGGATGGCATCGGGGTTCGGCACATCCTGCCCGTAATTGCGCAGGGACGTGGTGTTATCCCCCCCATCCAGCAGCCAATTGCTCTCTTCCGGTCTCATTCCATTGATGGAGACTTTGTTGTTCTGATATCCCTGCTCGTTGATCATCTGGAGCGGTTGAGCTCCCGGCACCAGCCCAACCAGGCTTAAGGTGTTGCGCCCGTTGAGTGGAAGCTGGTCCACCCGCTGCCGGTCCACCACGGCGCCCATCTCGTTGGTGGTCGTCTCCACCAACGGGGCGTCGGCCGTTACCCTGATACTCTCGGAAATCGAGCCTACCGACAGACTCAGGTCCACTTTTGCGTTGCGGTTCAGTGTGAGTTCAATGCCATCCTGAATGACGGCCCTGAACCCTGGCACTTCCGCGCGCACCATATACGTTCCCAACGCCAGTGCAGGAAAGCTGTAGTAGCCCTCGGAGTTGGTCTCGGTAGTGCTGGTGTCGTTGGTAAGTTTGTTCGTAGCCGACACCAGCGCTTTGGGCAAAACGGCGCCGCTTTGGTCAGTGACGGTGCCAAAAATGGAAGCCGTGGTCTGGGCACCCAGAGGGGGGACCGCGCCCAAGGCAATCAACATAGCGAGCAACGCTCCCGCGGTGCAACCTGGAGGCCTCGTACTGGGCGTAAGGTTACTCCTGGTCTCTTGTCTCATGTTTCGTTTCCTCCCGTGATCTCGAGGTGCTGGTGGCTCTTCTCAGGCTCACCAGCCTCTGACAACAGCGCTTGTAGGGGGCTGTCCGTCTGGTTTTACCGGGGATCACCGCCCCGGTGCTGTCGCTGACCCGCCCCACGAGGGCGCCCCGCGCCTCCTGGGCCGAGGCCGCGGACACGCCCCAGAACAGACCCAACACCATGAATGTGACGAACCCGCCACGCGCGAGGCTCAGAATTCGACTTGCCACTGCTAGATCTTTGTTTCTGTAATTCGGCTACGGGGTTGAGTAGAACGACCACCTGAGCCGCCTTGGCTACCAATTATGCCGCTGGAGAGACGGTGTGGCAAGTATCTCGGGGTTATGTTACGGTGTCGTTACCGTAGGGGTAGCGGCCGCAGGAGGCGCTAATTGCCATAAGAGCGCGCGATCTCCTCGAGGCGGTCCCGCAGCCACTCCTCGGACAACCAGAGGCCCCCAACCATCACCCCCACGCGCTGGCCGACGTTCCGCACGTCCTCCAGCGGGTTCCCCTGGAGCAGGAGGAGGTCGGCGCGCTTGCCGACGGCGACGGTGCCCGCATAGTCCTGGCTCTCCAGGAACTCGGCCACGTTGGCGGTGCCCATCCTCAGCACTTGGTAAGGCGTCAGGCCCGCCTCCACCCGCAACCGGAGCTCGTCGTGGATCGAGAAACCCGGCAGCATGTACCGGAATCCCGAGTCCACGCCCAGCAGGAGCCTGACGCCGCCATCGTGCAAGATCTTCAGAACCTGCTTGGAGTTGGCTTCATAGAGAGCGAGGTCGCGGTTGGGCGAGGATTGGGCCGGATGCGCGAACCAGCCCTTGAGGGCGGGCGACACATACCGCATCTCGGGACGCTGCAACATGGCGGGCACCTGCCCCAGCGAAACCAGGGAGACCGCCAGGGTCGGCGTGACCCAGACACCCGCCTCGCGGACTAGCGCGGCCAGTTCTTGGAGGCGCGTCTCATCCAGCACTCCGGTCATCATCCAACCGGTGGAGGAGGCAACGTCGCCAAATCCGTAGAGATGCTCGATGGAGTACTGGCCGGCCGCCAGCACATTGGACAGACCTACCCGCGAGGGAACGTGACCCACTACCTTGATGCCCTGCGCCCGGGCCTCCTCGAGGATGGCGGTGTAGACCTCCAAAGTGAGGTCGGAGTAGACCTTGATGTAGTCGTAGCCCAGCGCTCTGTAGTACGCCACCGCCTGGCGGGCTTGCTCCGGCGTGGTGACGGCTGGGGTGAGGCTGGCGAAATGCCCCCCGGCGCCGTCCAGGCCGGGGCTGGCCAGAAGGAAGGTTGGGCCGAGCACCGCTCCACGGGCAATGGCCTCGCGCCACCCCAAGTATTGAGGAGCGCCCCACATCTCGCGCACCGTGGTGACGCCGTTGGCCAGGAAGAGGAACAGGTCGTTGGCCCAATGCGGACTTCCGCCGCTGAGATGGAGGTGCATGTCGGCCAGGCCCGGCATCAGGTACCAACCCTCGGCCTCGAGGCGTTCCGCATCCGCCGGCACCTCGACACTCTCCGCCGGCCCCACCTCCGCAATGCGCCCCTCCCGAACCACCACGGTGTGCCGTTCCAGGACGCGCTCGGCGTCCATGGGAACCACGTTCACGTTGACGAAGGCCACGGGGGAGGAGGCGGCGATCCGGCGGGGGACCGCCGACCGCCACCGAACCGCCGTGGAATTCGGCGGAAGTCCCGGCCAGCCGGCGCAGCACAGCGCCAGCAGCAGCAGCCACCGCCTGGGGATCGAGGACATATCCGGCTGTTTCCAGCTTAGAACACGTACTTCAGGCCGAACTGAAAGATGCGCGCGTCGCGCGAGACGGTCGTCTGGGCCGTGGTGCTCACCGAGGTGGAAGTGATCCGCCCGAAGGTGGCCCGGGTGAGATCCGTGCCGGGATCGCCCAGATTCACCCAGTTGAAGGCATTGAACGCCTCGGCCCGGAACTGG
>CAZIRH010000057.1:0-16287 GCA_964541065.1 uncultured Solibacteraceae bacterium | reverse complement strand
CTCACCTCCAGGCCAGCGGCCACCGGCGGGCCGATCGAAGCGAACAGATCGACCGCCGGCAGGTCCACCCGCTCCCGCGGCGTCAGGAAACGGCTCACCCCGCCGGTCTCGCGCGCCAGTAGCGCCAGAAACCGGTCCTGGCTGGCGCTGCCGATCCCCAGGCAGTGAACCCGGACGCCCGTGCCCCGTGCCCGCTCGATGATCTGCTCGGTCCCGAATACCTGCCCGTCGGTCAGCACCAGGATGTCCCCGCCCCCGCCCAGCAACCTGGCGGCTTCCAGAACGCCGGCGGCCAGTTCCGTCCCCCCGCGCGCGTCGATCCCGCTCAAGAACTGCCGGGCCTCGGTGCGGCTTTCCATGCTGCCTTGCACCAGCGACGGCCGGAACGTCTCGACCCGCTCATCGAAGGCCACGATGCCGAACCGGTCATCCCCCGCCAGCGCACCCAGGCAGGCCTCGAGCGCCTTGCGCGCCTGCTCGATCGGTGTGCCGCTCATCGACCCGGAGCGGTCCAGCACGAACACCACCTGCCGCGGGGCGTCCGCACGTTCGCCGAGACGCTTCGAGGGAACGACCGCCGCAAACCGCCCCCGCCCCTCCCGGTCCAACCCGCTCAGCACGCCGCCGAGGCCGTTCTTGGCGCGCACATCCAGCACCAGGTCCCGGTCGGGCACGTCACGGTCGGTGGCCAGCAAGACCCGGCCATGCGCGGCGCCTTCGTGAAGCACTCGCAGCGCGTGCGACGGGGAGCCGATCTCCTGGATCCCCTGCGGCATCCACACCTTGAGATCGAAGCCCACTTCGTGCAGCCCGGAGGCGTCCGCGGCGAACTGGGGCAGCATCAAGTCGCCGAACTCGCTCTCGGGCAGCTCGATTTCACCGATCCCAGGAGCCACCTCGCCCGCCCGCGCCTGGCGATGGTACCCGGGCGCCAGGGTGAAGGGGAAGCGGAAGCGTAAGCCGTCGTCGTGCGCCTCGACGCCCGCGAGCACTTCCAGGATCACCGTCACGGTCTCCCCCGGCCGGATGTTGCCCAGCGTCAGGTTCACCAGGCCGTCACCGTACTGCCGCGCCAGCGTCGCCAGGTGGCCTGCCTCGAGGCCGGCTTCGTAGGCCCGCACCGCCTCCTCGACCGGCTTCAGCTCCGAGCGCACCGAGAAACCCTCGCCCGCCACCCGGAACCGCCGCAGCGCGGCGTCGCGAGGCAGCCCAAAGGCGTACACCACTTCGAGCGGCTTCTTCTCCTGCGAGCGGAACGTGTGATGCACCAGCAGCCGCGCGCCGACCGGTAGCACCCGGCCCGCCAGCCACAGCCTCTGCATGGATAGGCCAATCTCCTGGCCCGTCGCGGCGGCCACCGGCACGAACCGGGTCGCCAGACTAGTGCTTGCCATCTCCTCTCTCCTTCTGCCCGGCGCCCTTGGAAAGCCGAGCCGTCATCTCCGCCAGCGCCGCGCGCACCTGCCTGGTCCGCCACGGGCTCAGGTCCGCGCGCACCCACACCACCACGTCCTCCTGAACCGGGTAGCTCCACCACGCCGACGGCGCCGCCAGGCCCGCCTCCGCCTTCTCGCCGCCAAGCTGGCGGGCGATGTCGGCCAGCATCACGCCCTTGGCCTGGAGCTTCCGGATGGCCCGCAGCCGCGCCAGGTGCTCCGCGCGGTACGCCGCCCCTCGCCCGGCGCCCGCCGGAGGCGGCACCAGGCCGCGCGTGATGTAGAAGCGGATGGTGCGCGCCGGCAGCCCGGCTTCGGCGGCCAGCTCTTCGAGGCTCCAGCGATGGTCGCGGCCACTCATCACTTGCCAGCATACGGCAAAAATGCGACACTGTCAAGTACTGTCAATTAACCATCCGCGCCCGGTTGGGATACAATGGCCCCCGCGGAGATCCCCATGCAGACGCCCCCCGCGCCCGATCCGCACGTCGGCAGGCTCATAGGGCGCTACCGCGTTCTCCGCCAGATCGGCATTGGCGGCATGGGCGAAGTCTACCTGGCCGAGCGCGCCGACCAGGAATTCCGCCAGCACGTGGCCATCAAGGCGCTGCGCCCGGGGCTGGAACATGGGGACGTCCTCGAGCGGTTCCTGGTGGAGCGCCAGACGCTGGCGGTGCTCGAGCATCCCAACATCGTGCGGCTGCTGGACGGCGGCAGCACCGAGGAAGGGCGGCCGTACCTGGTGATGGACTACGTCGAGGGGCTGCCCATCGACGAGTACGCGCAGGCACAGCGACTTTCGGTGGAAGCCCGGCTGGAGCTGTTCCGCACCGTGTGCGCGGCCGTGCACTACGCCCACCAGAACCTGGTCGTGCACCGGGACCTGAAACCCACCAACATTCTGGTCACCGCCGACGGCGTGCCCAAGCTGCTGGATTTCGGCATCGCCAAGCTCCTCACGCCGGCGCAGCCGGAGAAGGCCGCCGGGCTCACGGTAGCGGGCGCGCGTCCCATGACGCCGCAGTACGCCAGCCCCGAGCAAATCCTCGGCCAGCCCATCACCACGGCCAGCGACGTCTACTCGCTCGGGGTCCTTCTCTACCGGCTGCTCACCGGCCAGCACCCCTACAAGTTCGCCACCAACTCCGAGGCCGAACTGGTTCAACTCATCTGCCAGAGGGAGCCCGAGAAGCCCAGCGCCCAGGTGCGCCGGCTCAGCCGCCCGCCCGGCGAGCCCCCGCGCATCGGGGACCGCCAGGGCGAGGCCCTGGCCCGCAGGCTGAGCGGCGACCTGGACATGATCGTCATGATGGCTCTGCGCAAGGAGCCGCCGCGGCGGTACTCCTCGGTCGAGCACCTGGCGGAGGACCTCCGGCGGCACCTGCGCGGGCTTCCCGTCACCGCCCAGAAGGACACCCTGCGCTACCGGGCGCAGAAGTTCGTCGAGCGCCACCGCGCGGCCGTGGCGGCCGCGGCCCTGACGGGGGTGGCGCTGGTGGCCTCGACCGTCGTCTCGCTCGAGCAGAAGCAGCGCGCTGAGCGGCGCTTCCAGGAAGTGCGCGAGCTGGCCCGCTTCGTGCTCTTCGAGTTCGACGATGCCATCCGCTCCGGCGTCACGCCGGCGCGCCAGAAACTGGTCGAGCGGGCCCTGACGTACCTGGACCGCCTGGCGCGGGAGACCTCGGCGGACGTCTCGCTGCGCCGCGAGCTGATGGAAGGCTACTTCAAGGTCGGCGACGTGCAGGGCAACCTCTACGGGCCCAACGTGGGCGACGCGGCCGGCGCCCGCCGGAGCTACAGTCGCGCGCTGGAACTGGCCCGCGAGCTGCACGCCGCCAGCCCGCAGGAGCCCGTATCCCGGCGGGACCTGGCGCGCGCCAGCGTCAAGCTCGGCGACCTAAGCGCGCTGGGCGGCGACCGCCGGGAGGCCCTCCAGGAATACCAGAGGGCCTTGCAGGTGTTCGACGCGCTGGCGGCCGCCCGCTCCCAGGATCTGGAGGCCAAGCGCGACGTCCTGTCGGTGGCCAACAAGATCGGCTTCACCCACTACCAGCTCGGGAACCTGGGCGCCGCCCTGGCCAGCTACCAGCGCTGCCTGGCCATCGCCCAGGAGTGGCAGAAGTCCGAGCCGGAGCGGCCCGCCTCGAAGCGCGCCGTGGCGACCGGACATGAGCGCGTAGGCGAAGTACTGGCCCGCAGCGGGCGCACCGCCGAAGGTCTCGTCAATCTGAGGGCGGCGCTGGAGCTCTATCAGGCGCTGGTCGCGGCGCGCCCCGCCGACGCCCAGGCGCATCGCGACGTCTCCAACACCCACACCATCATCGGCGACATCCTGCTGGGCGCCGGTAGGACCGCCGAGGCGCTGGACAGCTACCGCCAAGGCCTCGACCTCGCCGAGGCCCTGGCCCGGGACGACCCCCAGAACAAGCAGGCCCGCACCGACCTGCACCTCACCCTGGGCCGCCTGGCCGACGTGCTGTGGGCCGCCCGGCAGAAGCAGCAGGCCCGGGAGATGACCGACCGCGCTCTGAGCCTGTTGCGAACGCTGGTTGATCTGCCGGACGCCTCGCAGTACGACATCCAGAACTATGCCTGGATCCTGGCGACGACTCCCTTCGAGGACCTGCGCAGCGCGGCGCGCGCGGAGCACTACGCGCGGAGGGCCGTCGAATTGACCCAAGGCAGCGATCCGCGGGCCCTCGACACGCTGGCGCGCGCCTACGAGATCGGGGGCAAGCTGGACCGCGCGGTGGAAACCGAGGAGAAAGCTCTGAACCTTCTGCCGCCCCGACCGGCTAGCGGCGGCGTCTCAGACCTGCGCAAGGAACTCGAGGACAATCTGGCGCGGTTCCGCCAGCAGCTAGGCCGTGCGCCGCCAGCGCAGCAGCGCTAGTGCGAGCAGGCCGAAGCCCCCCAGCAGCCAGCCGGCCGGCTCAGGGATGACGAGCGCGTCGTTCGTCAGGGTGGCGAAGTCCGCCGAACCGCCGGTCGTGGCATCCAGCATGATGTCGTGCCACACGCCCAGCAAACTCACCGGCGGCGCCCACGAGGCCGAGGCCATCAGCACCGGACTGGGCCCGCCGTCGTGGTACACCGTGAGGTCGAGGGTGGACCCGCAGCCAATAGGAACGTGGATGACGGGGTGGTAGTAGCCCCCCACACACAAGGAGGTAGTGATCGAGGCCAGACCGGGCGCGCTCGGCGTCTCCGTGTACATCTCCTCGTCAAAACCCCGGATGATCACGGGCGGAGGGTCGATGTTGTACGTCAACACGTAGTTCACGGACTGGAAGCTGCCCACCCAGAAGCCGCTGGAGATGAAGGTCAGGCTGGGCCCGCTCGGGCTCAGGACAGGCGTCACCGTGATGGCCGTGGGGCCGATCGGGGAGTAGCCCGGGCTCGAAGACACCGGCCAGAAGCCGAAGTCCCGGAAGTTCAGCGGGCCGACGCTACAGCCAGTCGCGCCCATGGTCACGTAGACGTCCAGGGTCGCAACCAGCGGGCATGCCGGTCCCAGCGGACCCGCCAGCGCCGACCCTGCACAGACGGCCCACGCCGCAGCCGCCATCAGCCAGCTCTTCCTAGGCATATGTCTCCTCCGAACTTCACCTGAGTCTATTCCCGGCGGTCGGCACTGTCAAGGTGGTACCGGTACGCCCTATGCTTGAGAGGCGCTGCTGGCCAACGGCCGGGCTCCAGCGCGCCGCACGTACACCGCGATCCACTGCCCGCGCCGGCTCCAGCGCGCGACCTCGCGAAGCTGGAACCTGGCCTCCACTTCCCGAGGCGACACCGGTGGCTCCCAGCCGTAGAAGCGATGCCGCACAGCCCGGAACCAGCGAAAGTTCCACAGGTTCACCGGCGGATCCCACTCTCTGGAGTAGAGGACGAACACGTCCACCTTGGCCGCCTCCAGCGCCCGGACCCGCGAGGCGGAGAAGTCCGCAATCTCGCGTACCGCCAGGCGCCGGCTCACATAGCCGTACTCGGGCCGCCGCAGCGCTGCCGACAGCGGCCAGGCGGTCGTGATGGTCCGCCCGGCGCACTGCTCTTCCAGAAACTGCGCGGCACTCTCGTGCAGGCGGACGAAGTCCACCGCCGCCAGGTTGTTCTCGTAGGGAAACGGGTAGGGCGGATTCACGAACAGGCACGCCAGCAGGCCGGCCATCACCACGCCCTGGCTGAGCCGCATCCAGCGGGAGCTCGAGGTCGTCCAGGCGGCGGCCATGGCGATGTACATCAGCGGAAGCACGGGCAGCAGGTACCGCTCCAGCACTGCCCCTCCCAGCAGGCTCACCACCGCCACCTGGGCGACCGCCAGCGTGCCGGCCACCTTCCAGGACGGCTGCGCGAAGATCCGCTGCCGCCGCGCCGCCCACCACACCGCCAGCCACCCGGCCCAGTGGAAGTTACCCAGCAGCAGGTAGTACAGCCGCCGCAGCAGCGCCGCCCCGATGCGCAGCGGATGGAGCGCAAAGAACACGTTGTAGTCGGTGAACTCGGTGTTGCCGAACAGGTGCCCGGTCTTGACCGCCAGCAACAGCAGCCATCCGCCCAACGCCGCCACCGGCGCCAGGAAGTACAGCGCCTGGCGCAGCTTGCCCTGGCGCCACAGCCAGAAGGCGAACACCGCCGGCGCCGCCGCGCCGGTCTCCTTGACCAGTACCAGCGCGGTCGAGACCAGGGCCGCGGCCAGAAACCTGCCTTGCAGGAAGCACAGCAGCGCCCAGCAGGTCAGCAGCATGGCCGGCAGGTCCAACTGCGCCAGCATCCCCTGCATGTAGACCAGCGGCGACACCAGCATCAGCAGCACCGCGCCGATGGCCGGCGCGCCCCGCAGGCCGCGGCACAGCTCGATGGCCAGCAGAAACACCACCAGCATCGCCGCCGCGCTCACCAGCAGCATGGCCGCGCGCGTCGCCTCGACGGAGTACCCCAGCAGGCTCCACACGCCCGCCAGGTACAGCATCAGCCCGGGCGGATGCACGTTGGGAACCGCCGAACGCGGGATCCACAGGCCGCGCAGGTGCAGGTCCCGCGCCGCCGGAGCGAAGTAGCCCGCCTCGTCCCAGTAGAGAGGCAGATCCAGATGCGGCAAGTGCGTCGCAAACACGATCAGCGCGAAGCACGCCAGAAAGAACAGGTAGGTGTCCGGGCGCACCCGCCGCGCCCGGCGGTCCTCTCCGGCTTCCATTACTGGATCACGCCCGCCGGACCCTGCGGCTCCAGCCGGATTTCGCCGAAAGCCGTCTCGTACTGCGAAAGGTTCTGCTGGAGCAGGTTCAGCAGCGCCTTGGCCTGCTGCGGACTCAGGTAGATGCCCTGGAAGTTCCGGATCACCACGTTATCCGGCGCCGTCTGCGCGATGGTGCCGAAAATCAGCAAGAAATCCCACAGGCTGGCGCGAATCTGCACGCTGTTGGCGTACCCCTCGCGGTAGTCCGGCCCGGACTCCAACTGCACGCGCGTCTGCTGCGACGGTATGGACATGGAGGCCTATCCCTTCGTTGCGCCCTTGGCGCGGTCGATGTACCTCAGGTTGGCCACGTCGAGCCGGATCAGGTCCCCGACCTTGATGAACTGCGGGACCATGACTTCCACGCCGTTGTCCAGGCGTGCCGGCTTCCACACGCTTTCCTGCTGCTGGTGCACGGGCGGCGCCGTCTCCGCCACTCGCACCTCCAGAATGTCCGGAAACGCCACGCTCACCGGCTGCCCCTCGACGAACTCCACCGCCACGCGCATCTCCGCCAGCAGGAAGCGGGCCTGCGCCCCGATGGCTGCCGTGGGAATGGCCACCTGCTCGAAGGTCTCCGGGTTCATGAAGCAGCATTCGTCGGCGTCGGCGTACAGAAAGTCCATCGGCTGCTTCTCCACCGCCAGCTCTTCCAGCTTCAGGTCCGAGCGGAAATTGTGCTCCCACAGCGAACCCGTCGAGAGGTTCTTGAGCCGGGCGTGCGTGACCCCGCCCATCTTGCCCTGCCCGGGGTGGTACTCGGCCGCGATCACTTTGTAGACCTGGCCCTCGTAGCGAACCGCCATGCCGGTGCGCATTTGCGATGCGGTGACCATGGGCGACCCCCCCAAACTCTATGGACTTTCCGGTTTCCCAGGATACTATAGTTAGCTGTGAGGAGATTGTGGGAAGCGCGCTCATGCTGACACGGTGGAGTTTGTTGACGCTCATCTCGGTCGGCCTGGCCGCGGGCCAGCGGTTGGACAAGGCTCCAGCGCCCGTGGTGGAGGACAAGGTCCGAGACCGCTTCGTTCCCGCGGCCCTCGATCGGCAGCAGATCTCGGGCTGGCTGGGCGAACGGATGCGGGCGAACCGGGAAGGCCGTCTGCTGCGCATGGAGGAAGCCACCTTGCTCTCCGGCTTCCGAAGCCGCCCGGGCAGCGCCCCACGGGTGGGCGAGCACGCCGGCAAGTTCCTCGAGGCTGCCTCCGCCGCCTGGGCCTACACCGGAAGCGAGCGCCTCAAGACGCTGTTGGACGCCCTGGCCAACGGGCTGATCGCGGCGCAGTCGCCCGACGGCTACCTGGGCACCTACACCGACGCGCAGCGCTGGACCGGCTGGGACCTTTGGGTGCACCAGCACGTGCTGACCGGATTGCTGAGCTACTACCAGGTCACCGGCCACCGCCCGGCCTTGGAGGCTGCCCGCAAAATCGGCGACCTGCTCACGCGCACCTTCGGCCCCGGGCAGCGTGACCTGGCGCGGTCGGGCCCGCATCAGGGTCTGGCGGCCACCAGCCTCCTCGAACCCCTGTGCCTGCTCCACCGCTTCACGGGCGAGGAGCGCCGCCTGGCCGACCACATCCTGCGGGTGCACGACCAGCCGGATGGCCCGCGCCTGCTGCGTTCGCTGGCCCGCACCGGCAGCGTTCTGAACATCGCCGACTCGAACGCGCACGCCATCCTGGGCAACCTCATCGGGCTGCTGGACCTCTACCGGCTCAGCGGCGATGAGGACCTGCTGAAGGCCGCGCTGGCCGCCTGGAAAGACATCGTCTCCCACCGGCTCTACGTCACCGGGACCACCAGCTCCGGCGAGTACTTCAAGGACGACTTCAGTCTGCCCGGGCAGGAAAGCGCCCGCCCGGGCGAGGCCTGTGTAACCGTGAGCTGGCTCCAGCTCAACTGGCAGCTTCTGCGGCTGACCGGTGAGCCGCGATACGCCGACGAGATTGAGCGCACGGTTTACAACCACCTGCTGGCCGCGCAAGACCCACGCGACGGCGCCATCTGCCCTCACCCCCCTCTGGTGGGCAGAAAGCGGCCCGAACGGGGCCTCACCTGTTGTGTCTCCAGCGCCGCGCGCGGCATCACCCTGATTCCCCAACTGGTCTGGGGAGCGCAGGAGGGCGGCCTCGCCGTCATCCTGTACGCTCCCGGCCAGGCCAGCATCCCCGTCAACGCGGCCGGCGGCACCGTTGAGGTCGGCCTCACCGCCAGAACCCGCTTCCCGGCCGATGGCGCCGTCACCCTCACCTTGCAGCCCGCCCGCCGCGTCCGCTTCCCCGTCCTCCTGCGCGTGCCCTCCTGGTGCCGCAAGTACACGGCCACCGTCGCGGGCGCACCCACCCCGGGCCAGCCGGGGGAGTTCCTGCGCCTCGACCGGACCTGGCAGGCGGGTGACCGGATCCAGATCGACATGGAGATGACCGTGCAAGTGCTGCCGGGCGGGCCCAGCTACCCGGACCACGTGGCCATCCAGCGCGGGCCGCAGGTGCTGGCCTTGGAGGCCGCGCTCAACCCCGAGGTGCCGTTCCTGCACCGCGCCGCGCCCGCCTCGCCCGCCGAGATCCAGCTTGCGGACGCCGCCGCCAGGCTGCCCAAGACCTGGACCGGCGCGCAGGCGTACGCCCTGCCGGGTCTCGCCACGGAGGGGGCGGCGCAGGGCCGGCAAACCGTCGGCAAGAAGGAGCTCTTGGTGGTGCCCTTCGCCGACGCCCGCAACTACCGCGTGTGGCTGGTCAAGCCGGACAAGATGCCATTCGGCCCCGTGGCCCTGACGGCCTTCCAGACCGAGTCCTGGTCCAGAGCCGGCAACGTCGAGGGCTCGATCTGCGACGAGCGGCCGGACACTTTCCGCGTCACCTTCGAGGGCCCGCCCGCGCGGCAGGACTGGTACGCCGTAGAGATGGACAACCCGCAGCCGGTCGCCCGCGTGGTCTACCGCCACGGCCGCGTGTTCCAGAACGGCGGCTGGTTCAGCACCGCCGGAGGGAAGCCGACCATCCAGGTCAGGCGCACGCGCACCGGCAACTGGGAGACCGTCGCCACGCTGGACAGCTACCCCGAAGCCACCCCTAAGGAGATCCCCGCCCTGCGCGATGGTCAGCCCTTCGAGGCCCGCCTCAAGGAGCCCGTCAAAGCTGTGGGCATCCGCATTCTGGGCCGCCCCGGCGCCTCCTTCTCAAGCTGCGCCGAGCTGGCCGCCTACGGGCCGTAGCGCAGCACCTGGACTCCTCGCCCAAGCCCCGCGACCAGCGCCTCGGAAAGCTCGTGATTGAGCAAGCCCGCGGCCTTCAGCTCCCGGTACCGGCTCTGTATGGCGGGGGAGGGCTGGACGTCAAGCACTCGCGGATCCCGCGTCAACCTGTACAGCAGGTACGGGTTAGGATCGCGCATCTCCTCCTTCACCAGCACTATAATCGAGTTGTCCACGAAGTCCACGCTGTAGGCCGCATTGTGCTGCTCAAACTTCTCATTCAGCGTGGTCCTGGGGAACAGCGCCGCCGTCTGCTCAAAGCGCGGCCGGATGCCCTCCAGATGCACTGGCTCGGGCTGCTGGGAAGGCGGGCTTTCGGCCATGCGCCGCGTGCTGAGCACCACCAGGGTGGCCTGCCGGCGCGGGTGGGCCACCCCGGCCAGGAGTATCTCCGGGTAGCCGTCCCTGTCCAGGTCCTCTATCTCCAGAGTGTCCAGGTGCCCGGAATGCCAGTACTCGTGCAACAGCCTGCCTTGGTGGTCGAGGAAGGCCACCTGGCTGGGATGTTGCCAGGCGTGGACACTCGCCACCGCGATCCATGTTTTGCCGTCTCGAGCCGGTGAGGGAAAGGTGCGGAAGTCCCGGATCTGATAGAGCGACGGAAACTCACGGCTTCCTTCCGCTACCCTGCGGCCCGGCTTGAACTCCCAGCGCTGGTCACCTTTCTGTGAGAAACAGTATAGGGCGTGACCTTTGTTGCCTGGCGGAATCGGTATAAGAGCGAACAAAGTCGAGACTTCCCGCTCGCGGCCGAATCTGCCGAACCAGACCCTGCTGCGCTGTTGATGTGCCCGGTCCGCCTCAGGGTCCGGCCGCTCGGAGAGGGTACGCCGCCACAGCTCCCCCCCCTTCCGATCGCTGACCATCAAATCGCTTCCGGAGAGCTGAAGGCTTGAAGGTATCCCCGGGCCCCAGGGGCCCCAAACGAGAGCCAAGCTGGTTGCGGCGCCCAGCACGAGCACCAGTGTTATCGTTACCGCATAGGCGCGCACCAACGCCAAGTTGTTCCACCATAAAGGCTTGTGCGCAGCCGCGCGCCTCCAGACCTCCAGCTCGGCAATGCTGGCTGCCACCCGGCCATGATGGCCGCCCAGGCGCCGAACGGGAAGCCCACGTTCGGGCTCCCAGCGCTGAGCGGTGCGAACGTTCACGCCCAGATGGTCGGCAATGTCTTTCCAGGAGGTTAAGTCCCCGCTCTCCATGTGCGACACAAGCTAGGGCAGTATTTGTCGTACTCAGTATACCTCCCCCATACCAGTTCCTCAAGCGCGACGAATTGCGTCAAAGTGCGGTGCCGCGTTTTACCGCTTGTCTGAGTCCCTCTGCGGGACTACTGTAGCGTATGCGGTAGTACGCACGGGTTTGCAGTGTGAAGGAGTCTGCTCGTCGCGGGGACCGCCGCACGGCTTGCCAGGTCGGTTTCTTCATACCTTTCCAGGCCCGGCAGCCCAGCGTGGAACCGCGGCAGAGGGATTGAGGTTTTGGGGCGACCGGGCATGACGGGGAGCCTGCTTTTACCAGGGGTATTGGGAAGCCGACTCCCGATTCTATGTGTTTGCATGCGGGAAACTTCCCATGAAATTCCACGGGCTAGCTTTGGGCATTGCCTTGCCCACGTTAGCGAGCCACGCCGCTGCCATGCGAGTGGATCACGCGCCGCGGCCCGCCATCGAAGACCAAGTCAAGGATCGCTTCGTTCCGGCGCCTTACGACCGGCAGCGCATCGGAGGGCTGCTGGGCGAACGCCTGCAAGCCACTCTGGAGCGCTCCCTGCTCCGCACGAACCTGGATGAGCTCCTGGCCGGCTTCCGGAAGCGGCCGGGTGCCGACCCTGGCTGGGGTGAGAACGCCGGGAAGTTCCTCCGCGCAGCCTCCTCCTTCTGGCTGTACTGGGGCGACGAGCGCCTGAAGACCATGCTCGACCGCCTGGCTCAGGGTCTCATCGGCGCGCAGTCGCCCGACGGATACTGCGGAGCCTACACGGACGGCCCGCGCTGGACCGGCGGGGATGTCGGCGCGCACGGCAGCAGCCTCGCCGGACTGCTGACCTACTACTTGGCTACCGGCGATCAGGGCGCCTTGCGGTCAGCCAGGAAGATCGGTGACCTGCTCACCCGCGCCTTTGGCCGCGGTGACATCCGGCGGGATCTGCTCCGGTCGGGCGCTGAGGGGGGGATGGCCGGCGCCAGCCTGCTGGAACCAGTCTGTCTCCTCTACCGTTACAGCGGCGAGCGGCGGAACGTCGCCGGCTACCTGCTGGGCAATTCCGGCCAGGCGGGCGGGACTCGCCTGGTCAACACCCTGATCGAGACCGGCAGTCTGACTGGAGTCTCCGACAGCAAGGCCAGCGATCTGCTCTTGAGCCTTGTCGGTCTGGTGGAGCTGCACCGTCTCAGTGGCGAGGAGCAGTACCTTCAGCCGGTGCTGACAGCCTGGCGGGACATCGTCGCCAAGCGGCTCTACGTCACCGGGACGACGAGCTCCGGGCGGCAGTTCCGCCAGGACCACGTCCTGCCCGGCGAGGAGAGCGCCAGGGTGGGCGAAGCCTGCGCCACCGTGAACTGGTTGCTGCTCAACTGGCACCTGCTGCGCCTGACCGGGGAAGCCCGCTACGCCGACGAACTGGAACGCACGGTGTATAACCATCTGCTGGCGGCGCAGGATGCGCGCGAGGGCACGGTCTCGGCGTTCGCGGCACTGGTGGGGAAGAAACGCCCTGAACAGCGCCTTACCTGCTGCACCGCCAGCCACTACCAGGGTATGGCTCTGATCCCGCAGATGGTCTGGGGCTCGCGCGAGGGAGCCCCGGCCGTTGTGCTGTACGCGCCGGGCGAGGCCACCGTCCCCGTCGGCGGGAACGGCGGCGGGCTGGAGGTCAACCTGACATCGGAAACCAAGTTTCCCCTCGATGGAGCCGTCACGTTGACTCTCCGCCCGCCGCGCCCGGTGCGCTTCCCCCTGTGGCTGCGGGTACCCTCGTGGTGCCGGCGGTACACGGCCTCGGTAAACGGCGCCGCCTTGAGCGGCCAGCCGGGCACGTTCCTGCGGATCGACCGGGTCTGGCAGCCGGGGGACAAGGTACACATCGACCTGGAGATGACCGTGCAGGTCCTGCCGGGCGGCGCCAGCTACCCCAACCACGCGGCGCTTCAGCGCGGCCCGCAAGTGCTGGCGCTGGAGGCCTCCGCCAACCCGGCAGTCCACTTGCTGCACCGCGCCGCGGCTGCCTCCCTCGACGGCATCCGGCTCTCGGACGCCACCCGCCGGTTGCCGAAGGGCTGGCCTGGGGCGCAAGCCTACGGCGTTGCAGGCCTCGCCGTCAAGGCCGCAGGGCAAGACCGCCAGGTGGTGAGCCGCACGGAGCTGGTTCTGGTACCCTTCGCGGACGCCCGCAACTACCGCGTCTGGCTGGCCCGTCCCGAGAGAATGCCTATCGGCCCGGTGCCGGTGACGGCCTTCGCGGCCGAATCCTGGTCGCGCGTCGGCAACCTGGGCGGATCGATCTGCGATGAGCGACTGGATACCTTCCGGGTCACCTACGACGGCGCGCCGGCGCGGGAGGACTGGTACGCCGTCGAGCTGGAAAACCCTGCCCTGATCGGCCGCGTGGTCTACCGTCACGGCCGGGTATTCCCCAACGGTGGCTGGTTCAACACCATATCCGGCAAGCCTGCCATTCAGGTCCGGCGCACCCGCGGCGCGGAGTGGGAAACCGTCGCCACCCTGGATGGCTACCCGGAGACCAGCGCTAACGGCGCGCCCAGACTGACTGACGGCCAGGCATTTGAGGTCAGACTCAAACAGCCGGTCACGGCCGTCGCGGTTCGTATTCTGGGGCGCCCTGGGGGTGCGTTCTCGAGCTGTGCGGAGCTGGGGGCGTATCAGCCGTAGACCTGTCGCCTTCGCCCGGCCGGAACACGCCATCGGCCCAGCGCACCGACTCGATGTAGAGCGCCGGGACCACCCCGGGCGGCAGACCCAGCCCGGCCACCGCACCGAGCAGCGCATCCCACTGCGCCGCCTCGTAAGCCTGCACCAAGGCATAGACCTTGGCCAGCCGGTTGTTCGCGTCGGCCTGCCCCAAAAGCACCGCACGAACATCCTCGGCCAGATGGATACCCTCCAGCGCTTCTTCCAGCGGCCGGTCCACAAGAGCGTCCAGCACCGAGAACATGCCCAGAAAGAACAGGTCCATCTTGCGCCGCGGCAAGCCCACCCATTCGGCCAGCGACTCGCAAAAGCGAGCGCGCACAGCCGCCTGGATCACCACTTCCTCGGGCTTGTCCTGCGCCAGGGCCGGCAGGGCCACCAGAGAGATCCATTTCCGGCTCTCGCTCTCCCCTAGCAACACCAGCGCCTGCTTGACCGACTCGATCGAGCCCCGCCAGCCGAAGGCAGCCGAGTTGATGTAACGCAGGAGCTTGTAGGACAGCGAGAGTTCCTGCTTGATGACCTCCTCGAGGCGCTGGTAGTCCAGTTCCGGGCGGCTGGTTTCCTTGAAGATTTGCACGTAGTGCAGCTTGAAGGCCGGTATCGCACGCCCCACGATGATCACCGGGCGGGCGAAGAAGAAACCCTGGAAATAATCGTAGCCCATCCGATGGGCGTCCTGGAACTGACGGGGGGTTTCGACCTTCTCGGCCAGCATGCGGATGCCCAGGGGATGGCCCCTGCGCAGAAGCCCCAGTTGCTGGGTGGGCGAAGTCCTCTGGAAGTCCACTTTGATGATGTCAACCAGTTCCAGGAAGGGTTCGATGCCCCGCTCGCTGACCACATCGTCCAGCGCCAGGCAGTATCCCCGCTCTTTGAGCCGCCTACAGGCCGCGATGACCTCGCGGTCGGGCTGGATCGTCTCCAGAATCTCCACCGCCACCACCTGCCGGGGCAGGACCGAGGCGCAGTCCCTGACCAGCAGCTCGCGGTCGAAGTTGACGAAGGCTCGTTTGTCGCCGACGATCCGGTCCAGGCCCAGCGCGAAGAAGCTGGCTGCGATTACCTGCGAGGTGGCCAGGGTCTGGTCGGTGCCGTCGAAGGCGTTCTCCAGGTTCGAACGGAACAGTAGCTCGTAGCCGAAGACGTGCTGGTCGCGGTCGAAGATGGCCTGCCGGGCGACAAAAACATCCACGCGTTCGTGCCCCTACAACCGCATTGTGGGGCGAGAGCGCCGCCGAACCAAGTGGGCGATGACCGGAGGGACCTCGGGAAATCACCTGAGGTGGACAGCCCGTGTCGCAGCGCCGGTAGGTTTCCCGGATTGGGGGGACCAGCCCCATGGAGGCCGCCCACGCGGCGGGGTATGATGGACTCCAAGATGCTGAGAGTGGGTGTGTCAACTTTCGGTTTTGCGCTTCTGGCCGCCAGCCTGCTGGCGCCTGCGGCGCCGGCCCAGCAGAAGCAGTGGCCGCAGCCCCGGGTGGTGGACCCCGGCGGACCTGGGCAGCCGCCCTCGGATGCCATCGTGCTGTTCAACGGCAAGGACATGACTGGATGGGTGCGGCACGACGGCAGCCCGGCGCGCTGCACGGCCAGCGACGGCGTCATAGTCTGTCGCACTGGCGCGGGCGACATCTACACCCAGGAGAAGTTCCGCGACGCCCAGATCCACCTGGAATTCGCCATCCCGTCGATGCCCCGTCAGCAGGGCCAATTCCGCGGCAACAGCGGCGTGTATCTCCAGGGCTGCTACGAGCTCCAGATCCTGGACTCCTACCAGAACCCCACCTACCCGGACGGCGCTTGCGCCGCTATCTACGGGGTCTCGCCGCCGCTGGTGAGCGCCAGCCGTCCGCCCCTCCAGTGGCAGAGCTACGACATCGTCTTCCGGGCGCCGCGATGTGATGCTAGCGGCACTTTTGCGCAACCGGGCTCGATCACCCTGCTGCACAACGGCGTGCTCGTTCAGGACCACGTCGCGATCCGGCAGCGCGGAGCGGGCTGCGGCCACCTGAACATCTGCGAGCCCGGCCCCCTGATGCTCCAGGACCACAGCGGCTTCAAGGACGCGCCCGACACCACCATGCAGTTCCGCAACCTGTGGCTCCGGAAGCTGGACGAACCCCGCGGCCAGCCATAGGAGGCAGCCTCTGGCACCGGCGGCGCGGAGCCCGTGCCGAAACCTGCCACCTCTGAATGCTCCGCGCGAACTTGGTCTTGTCTTCCCCGAGGCGGGCAGACCAGGTTGCAGAACGCAGCCCTGATGTGCCGCCCCTGCAATGCGCGCAAAGGAGCCAGAGCTGCCCGACTCAGGCCGTCAGCAGGGACACTGCTCAGGGGTGAGCCTCCCCGGGAAGGCGGCCTAGCACCAATACTGTTTACTTAAGTATTCTGACCGCTTTCTCCGGATTGATCGGCGGCAA
>CAZIRH010000056.1:0-16474 GCA_964541065.1 uncultured Solibacteraceae bacterium | reverse complement strand
GGCTCGTGCTGATCAACTCGGCCGTCGGTATCGTCCTGCTGCCGGCAGTCATCCTGTCGCTGCTGCGACTGACGGCCGGAAGAAGCATCCTGGGACGGTACGCCAACCGTTGGTTCGTCAACACGGCCATGGGCATCGCTCTCGCCGCGGCCCTTTGGCTGGCGGGTCAGGGTGCCGTCGAGATGTTCGCCAGGCTGGCGGGAGGGCTCTGAAGTGGCGGGATCCTGCGGTTCAGGTTCGCAGTATTGACCGAGTCGATACTGCCCCCTGCCACATGAGCGGAACACGCACACTAGTCGGTGACGGTGCGTAGGCGCACGCGGCGATAGGAGGGCGGAACCCATAGTGGGCTCCGGGAAGCCCTACCGCCGCACCCGCTTCAGCTCCGCCTTCAGTTCCTCGACGGCCCTGTCGAGCTGCGCGTCGCGGCCGCGGAGGAAGTCCTCCGGCATGTTGTCCACGTAAATGTCCGGCGGCACGCCGTAGTTCTCCAGGTTGTAGCCCTTGACGTTCCAGACGCCCGCGCCCGGCGTGCGGATCATCGAGCCGTCCATCAGCCGGTAGGAGCCGGTGCCGATCACCGCGCCGTAAGTGGTCACCCCCACCACCTTGCCCAGGCCCAGCGTGCGGAAGCCGTCCGGGAACATCTCCGCGTCGGAAGTCGAGCGCTCGTTCTGCATCACCACCATGGGGCCGTAGAAGGTCCGCTGCGGCCGCCGCATGTCGATCGAATCCCGGCCCCGGGTGTACTGATACTGCCGCTGGCCGAGGATTTGCAACAGCTCGACATCGATGCCCCCGCCCGGGTTGAACCGCTGGTCGATGACCAGCGCCTTCTTGGAATGGTTGTCGCCCAGCTCGCGCTCGAACTTGCGCAGCGACTCCTGGTCCATGGCGCGGATGTGCAGGTAACCGATCTCGCCGCCGGAGAGCTGGTCCACCAGGGCGCGCCGCTCGGCCACCCACTTGTGGTACTGGAGCGTGGCGAAGCTGGAGCTCGAGACCGGCTCGACCTTGGTCTTCCAGGCGCCGTCGGGGGAGGGCTTCGAGTTCACGGTGAACTCCATCTTGCGGCCCGGCGCGGTGGTGTAGTGCCTCCAGTAGTTGTCGCCGGCCTTGAGCTCGCGGTCGTTCACCGCCAGGATGAAGTTGCCGACGGCGATCTTGACGAAGTCCTTGTCGGCCGGGCCGTCCTTGTAGATGTAGGAGACCCTGTAGTAGCCCGAGGGGTCTGGCGCGAGCTCGAAGCCGGGGAAGCGCGTCTGAGCCTGCGTGCGCGGGTCGCCGCCCATCGCAGAGATGCCGGTGTGCGAGGCGTTCAGCTCGCCCAACATGCGGCTGACCAGGTCGTGCATCTCCTCCTGGTCCGCGATGTGCTCGAGCAGCGGCTCGTAGGTGGCCTTCACCCGGTTCCAGTCCGCGCCGTGCATGGCGGGATCGTAGAAACGGTGCTTCATGATGCGCCAGCCTTCGCTCACCACCTGCTGGCGCTCGATGCGGTGGTCTACCTCGACGCGCGCCAGAAAACTAACGCGGCGGCGGTCGGCGGCGCGCGTCACGGAGGGCGGCCCGGCCGCGGCCGCCGAGGGCGCCGCGGCCGCGGGCGCTGCGCCGCCCACGTCGATCGAGTAGAGGCCACTGCCCTCCAGGAAGAAGATGGTGCGCCCGTCGCGGGAGAACTGCGGCGAAGAGATGCCGCCGCCGAAGAAGCGGCCCGGGGTGGGCGGGCCTTCCTCGCCGGCACTCGGCTGCGACACCGTCAGGCGCGTCATGCGCTCGCCGTCCTCCTGAATCGTGTACAGCGCCGAGAGCCGGCGCCCCTCCTGCTCGCCCATCACGGTGAATGCGTACAGGCGGCTGTCGGGCGACGCCACCGCGGTCATGACGCTGTCACCCAGCCGGGTGAGCTGGCGGATGCGCCGCTCGAGGCCGGCCCACTCGATCTTCACCTCGACTTTCTTGGGCGCGGCCACCGGCGGTCCTTCCTTCGCCGCAGGCGTGCGCGGCCGGCCACTCGGCTCCGCCGCCTGGGCCTCTTCTTCGCTATCCACGCCGCGGTCCGCCGGGTTCTTCGCCTCCACGGTCAGCGAGACGCTGTAGAGCTGCATCACGCTCGAGCGCGCCGTGGCCAGCCCGGTCTGCAACGTGCCGGCGATGAAGATGAGCTTCTTGCCGTCGGGCGTCCAGCGTGCGCCGGACGCGCTGGAGAAATCCTCGCGCTCGACCTGCCGCTCCGCACCACCCGCCGCCGGAACCACATAGATGTGCGGGCGAAAGTTGCGGTCCATCTTGGTGTAGGAGAGCCAGGCGCCGTCGGGCGAAAACTGGGGGCCGGAGATGTTGGAGACCTCGCTGGAGGCCAGCACGTCCGTCTTGCCGCCCTCCAGCCACACCCGGTAGAGCTTGTGGTCGGAGGCGGTGTAGAGCAGGGATTTCGAATCCGGCGCCCACTCCAGCGCCGACTTCTCGGTGTCGGAGTCGGAGAGTTTCTTCAGGTTGTTGCCGCGCTCGTCGGCAACATAGACTTCCTCGCGGCCCGAGCGGTCGGAGAAGAAGGCGATCCACTTGCCGTCGGGTGACCAGCGGGGGCTGGCCTCGCGCATGTAGGATTCGGTGACCCGCTGCACCTCGCCGCGGTCGGTGGCGATGGTGAAGATCTCGCCGTGCGCCGAGATGGCCGCCCGCTTGCTCGAGGGCGACAGCGAGAAGCCCTCCGCCTCGTTCTGGATGGCCAGCGTCTCGACGGCGTTTTCCTTCTCGTCCGAGGTGATGTTGATCTTGATCTCGGTGCTCCGGCCTGAGGCGGTGTCGAGCTTCCACAGCCCGAAGTTCTCCTCGTAGACGATGACGCGGCCATCGGCGGAGATCGACGGGAAGAAAAGCTGGCCGCTCGTGTGGTGCGTCACCTGGAGCGGTTTGCCGCCGCGCTCGGAGATCTTCCAGATGTTGTTGACGCTTTGCATCACTTCCGGGCTGCCGGGCCGGACGCCCTTCTCGCTGGGCAGCCGGTCGCTGACGAAGTAGATCTCTCCCTTGGCGCCGTACATGGGCCACAGGTAGTTGCCCTTGTACTCTTCGTCGCCCAGCCGGATGAAGCGCTTCGCCGCGACCTCCATCACCCACAGGTCGGCGGCGTAGCTGCCGCGGTAGTGCTTGCGCCACCAGGTCATGGGGTGGCGGTTGAAAGCCAGACGGGCGCCATCCGGAGAGTAGCTGCCCCAGGCGCCCCAGTCGGTGGGGACGATCTGCTCGAGGCCGCCCTCCACCGGCACTTCGTAGAGGTTCGGAATGCCCGGGAACACGACCCCGCGCGAGGCCTGGAAGACGACCCTCTTGCTGTCGGGCGTCCAGCCCGCCACCAGGTCGTTGCCCGAGTGGAAAGTGAGCTGCTTGGCCTCGCCGCCCGGGCTGGGCATGACGTAGACGTCGTAGTTGCCCTGGCGGTTCGAGGAGAAGGCGATCCAGCGGCCGTCGGGCGAGAAGCGCGGATAGACGTCGCGCGCCCGGTGCACGGTCAGGCGCTGGGCTCCGCTGCCGTCCTCATTGGCGGCCCAGATATCGCCCAGGTAGCTGAACGCCACTTTGCCTTTGTGGTAGGCCGGGTGGCGCAGCAGCCGGGCTTCCACTGCCAGCGCCGCCGGCGCCAGCCACAACAGCGCTACTGCGAGAAGGATTCTTTCTTTGGTCACGCGCGGTCTCCTGAAGTGAGGTTCGATCCGATCGCGTATTATACGTCAGAGGAGCCGTTCGGAAGGGGAGTCCGCCATGCGAACGTCACTGCTGGCTTTGGGCTGTGCCGCCGGCCTGTGCGCCCAGGAGCCGGAGGCGCTCCGCCTCAGTGGCAACTGGCTGCTCCAGTCCTCGGCCCAGGTGAGCCAGACTGGCGAGGCGATCTCCAGGGCCGGCTTCCAGCCGGCGGGGTGGTATCCGGCCACTGTGCCCACGACGGTGCTGGCCGCGCTGGTAGCGAACGAGGTGTACCCGGATCCCTACTTCGGGTTGAATCTGAAGAAGATTCCCGGATACCGCGAGGGGCGGTGGGTGGTGATGCCGCAGGGCAGCCCGTTTCGCCCGTCCTGGTGGTACCGCACCGAGTTCACCCTGCCGGAGAAGTGGCGCGGCCAGCACCTCACGCTCCACCTGGACGGTATCAACTACCAGGCCAACCTCTGGCTCAACGGGCGGCGCGTGGCCGGCAGCCAGACCCTCATCGGCATGTTCCGCCGCTTCGAGCTCCCCATCAACGACTACGCTCTCACGGGGCAGCGCAACTGCCTGGCCGTTGAGATCATCCCGCCCGGCCTCCTGCCCGACCGCCCTTACAGCACCAAGCAGCTCGAAGCCACTACCGGCTGGGACGACCACAACCCCCAGCCGCCCGACTTGAACATGGGCATCTGGCGCGACGTCTCGATCCGGGCCACCGGGCCAGTGGCGGTGAGGCATCCGTATGTGGCGACGCGGCTGGATCTGCCCTCGCTCGAGACAGCGCACCTGACCGTCTCGGCGGAGCTGGTGAATCTGAGCGACCGCGACCTGGCAGGCGAGCTCCGCGGCGAGATCGAAAGCACCCGGTTCTCCCGGCCGGTGCGGCTGGCGCCGAAGGAAACACGCCTGGTGAAGTTCACGCCGGAGGAGTTCCCACAACTGAACGTGGCGCGGCCGCGCGTGTGGTGGCCGCACCCGGTGGGGCCGCAGGAGCTCTACGAACTGCATCTGGAGTTCGCCGCCGGGGGCGCCGTCTCCGACGCTGCGCGGGTGCGCTTCGGCATCCGCGAGGCGACCACCTACCTCAACGAGGAAGGCTGGCGCGGCTACATGATCAACGGGCGGAAGATCCTCATCCGCGGCGCGGCCTGGATGACTTCCGACATGCTGCTGCGGCTGACCGAGAAGCGCTACGACGCCCTCATCCGCTACGCCCGCGAAGCCGGCATGAACATGCTGCGCTCGGAAGGGTTCTCCATCCGCGAGACTGATGAGTTCTACGACCTGTGCGACCGCTACGGCGTCATGGTCACGCAGCAGATCTTCGGCCGCAGCATTCCCGACGAGGCCTTGGCCAGCGCCTGTGTCAAGGACATGATCCTGCGCATCCGCAATCACCCCAGCCTGGTGCACTTCCTGGGGCACGACGAGACCTATCCCACGCCCACGCTGGACAAGGCCTACCGCGAGCTGATCGCCCAATACACGCCGGAGCGGACGTACCAGCCGCACTCGGGCGCCTTCGACGTCAAGGAACGCTTCCAGACCGGCGGAACGCGCACCGGCACACGGCAGCTTTGGACCTACGCCACACCCTCCCACTACTACCGCAACAAGGAGGCCGGGGCGTGGGGCTTCGCGCAATCGGGCGGCATCGGGGGCACGGTGGCGCCGCTCAAGAGCATGCGCCGCATGATGCCGGAGAAAGACCTCTGGCCGCCCTTCAGCGAGGCTTGGTCATTCCATACCGTCATACAGGGCGGCAGCTACTTCGACGCGCTGGTGAAGGCGCTCGAAGCCCGCTATGGGAAGCCCACCGGCATCGAGGATTTCTGCCTGAAGGGCCAGGCCATGAACTACGAAAGCGCGCGCGGCATGTACGAGGCCTACGCGCGCAACAAGTACTCCGCCACTGGCATCACCGCCTGGAAGTACGACGCGGCCTGGCCCGCCTCGCCCACCTGGCAGTATGTGGACTGGTACTTGGTGGCCGGCGGCGCCTACTACGGCGCGAAGAAGGCCCTGGAGCCGCTGCACATTCAGTATTCCTACGACGATCACTCCATCTGGGTGGTCAACACCTTCTACCGCGACTTCACAGGTCTAAAGGCCAGGGCGCGCATCTTCGACATGGACCTGAAGGAGCACTTTTCGCAAAGCGCCGCCGCCGCGGTCGGCCCGGACGGCAAAACGCGGCTGTTCACGGTGCCCTGGCCGGAGGACATCACCAAAACCTTCTTCTTGAGCCTGAAGCTGGAGGACAGCACGGGCCAGGTGGTCTCCGACAACTTCTACTGGCTCTCGACCGCGCCCGAGATTCCCGGCACGCAGGGCGTCCGCGGCGTGGTCTACTTCATCGAGCCCAAATCGCACCCGGACTACACGGCTTTGCAGAGTCTGCCACCGGCGCGCGTCAAGCACGCCGCGCGCTTCGAGCGGCAGGGCGCCGAAACCGTCGGGCATGTCACCGTCGAGAACGCGGGCCAGACGCTGGCCTTTCTGGTGCAGCTTGCGGTGACCCAGGGCGAGCAGGGCGGCGAAGTGGCCCCCTGCTACTGGTCGGACAACTACTTCGCCCTGCTGCCCGGCGAGCGGCGCAGCCTCACCGCGCGCTTCGCCACCGCGGATCTGGCGGGGGCAGGGCCGGTGGTGAGGCTGGGCGGCTGGCGCTGAGCCAGCTATGACCTGAGATAATGAAACCACAACCGCAACGACGGGCGGGAGGGAGGCATGATCACCGGCGTCGAGCTGAAGAACTTCAAGAGGTTCGAGCAGCAGCGCTTCGAGCTATCCGGCCACATCGTGCTGGCCGGGCCGAACAACTCTGGCAAGACCACCCTGCTCCAGGCGATCGTCGCGTGGGACCTGGCGCTTCAAAGATGGAAGGAAAGACGTGGACCAGAAAGCGGCTCGAAGGCCAAGCAGCGGACCGGGGTCCCGCTAACGCGGAAGGACTTCACTGCTCTTCCTCTCCGGGAGATGAACCTTCTGTGGACGGACACCCGCACCGCTTTCAGAGAAAACGAACTCCAAGCGGGCCAACACCCTGGGGAGCCGCGGCCGCTCACCATTACCCTCGTGGGACGGACGAGCAACGGGCCTTGGGAATTGGCCTTCGAGTTTCGCTACCACAGCAGCGAACTGATTCACGTGAAGCCTTCTCCGCGGCACGTGGACGACTTGCCCAGAGTGGCCCAAGACGTCAAGGTGGTCCATGTCCCACCGTTCTCAGGGATAGGGGTAGAGGAGACTCGATACGATCGGCCCTACCAGGATCTGCTCGTGGGCCAGGGTAAGGCCGGCGACATCCTGCGCAATCTCCTGTTGGAGGTCTCCCAGAAAGAGGACAAATCCGACTGGGAGGGGCTCTCGCAGCAGATTGAAGAGATATTCGGCTATCGCCTGCGCCAGCCCGACTACGAGGGGCGGCCCTTCATCCTTTGCGAGTACCTGCCCGGGATTCCCAAGGGCCGGTCCAGGGGCGGGCGGGCGCAGCTCGACATCGCAAGTGCGGGCAGCGGATTCCATCAGGTGTTGCTGCTGCTGGGATTCATGTATGCCCGGCCCGCGACGGTTCTGCTGCTGGACGAGCCGGACGCACACCTCCACGTCATCCTTCAGAAGCAGATCTACGACCGACTGCGGGCGATCGCCGTGGAACGCTCCTGCCAGTTGATCGTGGCCACTCACTCCGAAGTCCTGATCGAGGGCACAAGCCCGCACCTCATCCTGTCCTTCTACGGAGATCCACATCGCCTGCTGGAGGATGTGGAGCGCGAGCAGGTGGCGGAGGCGCTCAAGCGAGTCACGGCCATGGACTTGCTGCTGGCGGAGGACTCCCCTGGGGTGCTATATGTGGAGGACGAATCGGATTTCAACCTACTGAGGGCCTGGGCGCGAGTACTCGATCATCCGCTCAAGAAGTGGTTCTCCGAGAAACCGTTCTGGCACAGCAACCAGGGGCGCGATCCGCGCGAAGCCAGAGGCCACTTCTTTGCTATCCGTGCGATCAAGCCCACGATGCGTGCTGCCCTCCTCTTGGACGGGGACAACCGCGGGCTGCCGGAGCACGAAGTGGGTGCGGATGGCCTGCTCGTCTTGCGCTGGGAACGCTATGAAGCCGAGAGCTATCTCCTGCACCCTGAGGCCTTGCTGCGCTACGTTGAGTCGCGCACCGCTCCTTTGTGGCGGGCGCGGGCTGAAGACTACTTGCGGGACCAGCTTCCGCCAGCCGTCTTCCGCCATCCGCTGAATGGCCACGATTACCTGGCGAGCACTCCCGCCAGCAGAACGTTGCTGCCCGGCGTCTTCAGGGCTCCCGGCATCGAGATCAGCAAGAAGGAGTACTACCTGATCGCGGAACAGATGCAGCCCGAGGAGATCGCACCAGAGGTGCGGGAGAAGCTGGATGCCATCCAGCGTGCCTTGGGCCTGTGAGCCGCCAGCTTGCCGTCTGCTGCCGGGCGAGAAGCGCGCCCTCACCGTGCGCTTCGCCACCGCGGATCTGGCGGGCGCCGCACCGACGGTGGCGCCGAAGAGCTGGCGCTGAGCCAGCGAGCCGTGTCGCTGCCAAGCCCGGTCCTCTCACCACCCAACGGGGAGCTTCATGCGGCGCAGCAGGTCCTGAAAACGCGGGTCGCCGCGCACCGGTCCCCATCTCGGATCCAGCCTCAGTTGGACCATGCCCATGTCACGCACCTGGAAGCCCTGGTCCAGCAGCTTGATCGCCGTGTCCTTCTCCCCCAGCGCGACGTGGATCAAAGCCAGGCGGTAAGGGCTGACATAACTCTGCTTGCTGCGGTCCCGCAGCTTCGCCAGCATCTCTCTGGCCTTGGCCTGCTCTCCCAAGAGGGCGTAGACGGATCCGAGTTCCGCCAGGATGAGCGGGCTGGAGGCGGCCGTCGGGAGCGCCTCCTGGACTTGCCGGATTCCCTCCTCACGCCGGCCCGCCAGGGCGAGGGCCAGCGCCAGGCGGGCGTGCGCGATGGGATAGCCTGGGTCCAGTTCCAGTGCGGCGCGCAGTTCGGGAATGGCCGCTTCGTAGGGACCGCCCAGAACCGCGCCCACGCGCCAGGCGGCGCCCGCGCGGATGACCGGCGAGAGTGGGTCCAGCTTGCGGGCCTGCTCGATCTCGGCCCGCGCTTCCTCCTCGCGACCGACAGTGGCCAGCAGATTCGCGTACCAGTGGTGGGCCGTCACGTAACTGGGGTTCAGCTCGATGGCGCGCCGGTAGGCCTCCTCGGCGCCCTTCCAATCCCAGTCGTAGCTGTACCGCACCATGCCCAGCGAAACGTGCGCCTCGGCCAGAGCGGGGTCGATCTCGAGAGCTTTCTGCGCCGCGGCTCTCGCCTTGCCCACCGCCTCCCGGGGCGGCAAGCCGGCGTATTCCTCCAGCAGCAGATACGCGTCCGCTATCCCCGCGTAAGCTGGTGCGTACTGCGGGTCCTTGCCCGCAGCCTCCTCGAAGAACACCAGGGCCCGCTGGAGGTTTTCCGGTGTCCTCTTGCTCCAGAAGAAGCGGCCTTTCAGATACGCCTCGTGCGCCTCCACCACCACGGGGCGGGCGCTGGCCAGCCGCGCCTCCTCACTGGCGGTCAGGGTCAGCTTGACCTGCCCCGCCACGGCCCGGGCCACCTCGCCTTGCATGGCCAGTATCCCGCTGAGTTCGCGGTCGTAGCTCTGCGCCCAGACATGCTCCTGGTCGCTGACGCGAACCAGTTGGGCGCTGATCCGCACTCGGTTGCCCTCGCGGCGCACGGCCCCTTCCAGGATGTAATCGGCTCCCAGTTCTCGCCCGATTTGCTCCACCTTCTTGGCGGCGCGTTTGTACTGCATGACCGAGGTACGGGCCAGCACCCCCAGCCGCCCGGGCTGCAAGCGCGCCAGCTGCGTGATCATCTCCTCGGTCAGGCCGTCGCTGAAGTAGTCCTGCTCCTGGTCGCCGCTCAGGTTCTCGAAGGGCAAGACCGCCAGAACGACCTTGCCTTCCGGAGGCCCGCGGCGATACTGCAACCGGACCCACGCCAGGTAGGCGCCTGCCCCTATGACCACAGCCAACCCTGCTGCCAGCCCTATTTGCCACACCCTCCACCGCGGATGCGCCGGCGCTTCTGCTTCCACATCCGTGCGCCGGCTTCTCCACCAGGCGTCCAGTTCCGACTTGTAGGCGAAGACTTGGCCGTGCTTGCCGGCGGTTAGGCGATGCACCGGAAGCCCGCGCTCGCTGGCCCAGCGCTGGACGGTGCGCGTGCCCCGGCGCAGGTAAGCCGCGATCTCCTTCCAGGAGTCCAGACGGTCCCCGGCGGGCGGCTCGGCCATCTCGTCTCTGCCTCGGCGCGGTTCGCTCATGGGCGGCCTCAAGAAGGCTTCCTTTGAATTCTACGCGCGTACCAAGGCCCCTACCAACCCTGGCCACAGAGCGCCGGCTTGTTACTCTTCGGGGCTCTTCTTTTCGCGCTTGCGGCGCCGGTCCAGTTGCTCTTGCGCCTCCTTGCGGCCGCCGGCCAGGGCGTCCTCGTCGAGCCCGGGCGCCGTCGGTGAGTCCGGCGCATCCGTCTTCGGAAGCCACCTGGCCAGTTCGGCTTTCAGCTTCTGGAACTCGGGCTGGCCGGCCAGGTTGGTCCATTCCTGCGGGTCCTTGTCGTGGTCGTAAAGCTCCTCGCCGCCGTCGCTGTAACGGATATAGCGCCAGCGCTCGCCGCGGACCGAGTGGTTGCCCCGCAAGTAGGTCGTCAGCGCGGGCGCCTCGCGGCTCGCCGAAGGCTCCTTTAACTGGGCAGAGAGGCTCAGGCCCTCCAGTTCCTTGCGCGGGGTCAGGCCGCATAGGTCCACCAGCGTCGGATAGATGTCCAGCAGGCTGGCCGGACGAGGGCAGCGCCCGCCGGGCCGGGTGATGCCCGGCGCCGACACCATCAGCACATTGCGCGTGGCCTCTTCCCAGAGCGTGAACTTCCGCCAGTGGAGCTTCTCGCCCAAATGCCAGCCGTGGTCGCTCCACAGCACGATGGTGAAGTTGCCGGCGTTGGGCCCGGTTTCGAGCGCGCGTAGCACGCGCCCCACGGCCGCGTCGGAAAATGCGATGGAGGCCAGGTAGGCCCGGACCGCCTCGCGCCACTTGCCGTGCGAGGTGATCCGCTGGTGGTCGCCGTTGTTGTCGGCGAAGCGGAGGCCGATGGGCGGGATGTCGTCCAGATCGTCCTCCTTCACCGGCGGGAGTTGGATCATGTCCAAGGGAAACATCTCGAAGTACTTCCTGGGCACGTACCAGGGCAGATGGGGACGGAAGATACCGCAGCCCAGGAACAGCGGCTCGGTGAGCTTCTTCGAGAGCTGCCGCGACACCCACTCGGCCACCTTCGAGTCGCCCATGTCCTCGTCGGAGACATCCACTGGTCCCCAGTCCATGTTTCCGGAGCCAGGAATGCCGCTGGCCGGCAGACTCGGGGGCTGCGGGTCGCCGGGTTTGTTCCGTTGCTGCGAAGGCCAGTAGTCGTCCCAGCTTTGTGGATCGGGGAAGCCGCCGTGGTAGATCTTGCCGGAACCGATGACGCGGTAGCCGTGCGCGCGCAGGTGCATGGGGAGGGTCACGGCATCCTTGGAAACGGAGGACTGCCGGAAGGGCTGGCGGTTGGTGTAGACCCCCGAGCTGGCGGGGCGTACGCCGGTCATGAGCGCCGCGCGCGAGGGGTTGCACAACGGCGCCGCGCAGTGCGCATTGGTGAACAGCACGCCTTGTGTGGCCAGCCGGTCCAGATTGGGGGTGCGCGTCTGCGGATTGCCGCCCAGGCAGCCGACCCAGTCGTTCAGGTCGTCAATGGCGATGAACAGGATGTTGCGGCGCGGGGCGGCGGCGCGGCTCAGAACAGTCAGCGAGCCGCAGGCCGCCACTGGGATGAACTGCCTGCGCGATAGCATGGTTGTCAGCATACTACGCGCGGAGCGTCCACTTCTGGACGCAGGCGTCCCAGCACCGGACACCGGGCGGCCGGCAACGGCGTGCGTTGATCAGCCTGCGGTACGAATAGGGGAATGTTGCGCCTGGCCCCGTTTTTTTCGCGGGCCGGAATTCCTCGATGATGCGGGCGTCAACCCAGTAGATGTCCCCGGCGCGCGTGAAGAACAGATACTTGCCATCCGGCGTGAGCATGGCGCAGTTCTCGTGGGCCTTGGAGTTCACCCCAGCTCCCATGTTCTTGGGCGCCGTCCACGAGCCGTCCTTCGTGCGGAAGCTGACGTGAAGGTCGCCTTGGCCGAATCCGCCCGGCGGGTTGGTCGAGAAGATCAGGAAATCGCCCGCGGGGGAGATGTACGGGTCGCTCTCGAAGTGCTCCGTATTGAGCACGCTGCCGGCGTTCTGCGACGGCTGGAAAACACCCTGCTCCGTCCGCGCGAAGTAAAAGTCGCCGCCGCCACGGCCATCCGGGCGGATGGACTGGAAGAACAGCAGCCCCGCTCGCGTGAGGCTGGGATAGAACTCCGGATTCTCCGTGTTGACCGCGGCGCCGAGATGGCGCGGCTCCGACCAGCCCTGGCCCGCCCGCTCGACGACCCAAATGTCGAAATCCTCCTTGGGCTCGCCCTTCCCGGAGAGCGGCCGGTTGGAGCAGTAGTAGAGCTTTCGGCCGTCCGCGGTGATGAACAGGTCCACGTCGCTGTAGGCGCCGGAGAAGGAAGCGACCTGAGGCGCGCTCCAACCCCGGCCGGTCCGCTTCATCACCTGGATGGTCCACTGCATCCGGCCTCGGCCGACGGCGAAGTAGAACTCGCGGCCGTCCGGGGTGAAGACGGAATTCAGTTCCTCCTTTTCCGTAGAGACCACCCCGGGAGCGAACACCTGTGCCGTCCGGCCCGGCCTTTTCTGCCCAAGGTAGTTGCCTTCCAGGACGGGCGGCGCGAAGGCGGACTTGCGCGCGCCAGCGGCCGCCAGCAGGCCGGCGACGGCGGAGTGGCCGTCCCGGGCTGCAACGCTGTACGGCGTGCTGCCCAGCGAGTTCCGGGCTTCGAGGTTCGCGCCCTTCGAGACCAGCAGCTTGACCGCCTCCAGATGCCCGTTCAGCGCCGCCAGCAGCAGTGGCGTGCTGCCGCGCTGGTCGGGCGCCTCCCTTGACACTCCTTTAGAGAGCAACAGCTCGAGGATGCTGCTCTGTCCCTCGGAGGCGGCCGTGGCCAGTGGCGTGCGACCCTCCATGTCCTTGGCCTCCAGAGTAGCGCCTGCGGCCAGCAACAACTCAGCGATCTCCCGATGCCCGCCCCGCGCCGCCAGATGCAGGGGAGAAAAGGCCAGGATGTTGCCGGAAGGGTTCGCCGGGGCACCGCGCGCCAGCAGCAGCTTGACCAGATCCAGCTCGCCGAAAAAGGCCGCCGCGAGCAGCGGGGTCACCCCTTCGCGATCCGAGGCGTCCACGTCGGCGCCCTTCTGGATCAAGAAGGTGACGACCTGCTTCTGGCGAGCGAACGTGGCTTCAAGCAGCGGGGTGCGCCCGTGCTGGTTCTTGAGGTTCAGCAGTTCCGGCTGGCTCGCCAGCAGTTGCCGGACGCGCTCCACGTCGCCCTTGCCCGCGGCCTCATGGATTGCCGAGGCCGGACCTTCAGCCCGTCCTGGCGGGGGCGGAGGCGGCTGCGCCACTAGGCCACCAAGCAGGGTCGAGGAAAGCACACATGCGAGAAGACGGGGCATTGACCACCGATCGGCAAACATGGGTTACCTTAGGTTCTCGACCATCATCAGGTCGCCGGCGGGGGGCTCCAGGGCCGCGTAGAGCAGCGCGCGCGGGCGGTCGCCCGGCCACACGCTCAGGCCCGGTGCCAACAGCTTGTCGATGGTCCCGAGGCGCTCGACCTGGCCCGTAGCAGGCCGCCACACGCAGATGGGGAAGCCGCCCTGCGGCTCCCTGGCGCCAGCGAAGTAGACTCCGTCGCCCGCCACGGTGAAGTTGTACGCGCTCGACAGCCAGTCACCAAGCTGGGTCTCTGACCCGCCCGCGACGGGCACCCGCCACAGGCCGGTCCTGCCATAGCTGTACGATTTGGCGTAGTAGAGGAACCTGCCATCGGGCGACTCGTAAGCCCCGTAACCACCCCTCTTGGTCACCTGGACAGCCGGCCCGCCGGCGGCTGGAATCTTCCACACCTGCTGCTCACCGGTGCGGTCGGAGGCAAAGTAGATCCACCGGCCATCGCGCGACCAACTGGGCAGGCGATCATTAGCCTGGTCCGTGGTCAAGCGCTGGGGCTGGCCGCCGCTCACCGCCAAGGTGTAGATCTCGGCGGTGCCCTGGAAGGCGACATCGAAGGCAATCTGCCGGCCATTCGGGGACCAGTTCGGGCTGGTGACCACCGGCCCGCCAAAGGAGGTCAACTGCGCCTCGTGAGAGCCGTCCGCGTTGCAGAGCCAAATCTCCGGGCTGCCGGTGCGGTCGGAGAAGAACGCGATGCGCTTGCCGTCGGGGGAGTAGACGGGGAACTGATCCGCGCGTGTAGAAGCGATGAGCTTCGTCGGGGGACCGGCTCCGCCGCCCGGGAGAAGCTCCACCCGGTAGACGTCCCGGTCTATGGTAAAGGTGCTGTACGCCAGCCGGTCGCCCTGGGCTGAAATCGCCGCATGCAGGCCGAGAGTGCCCAGCGATTGCGCGGCCTGCGGGGCTTTGGACGCCGCCACCGGCACGCGCCTGAGCGAGGGAGTGTCCCCCAGAATCCGCACGTACAAGATGTCGCGCCCGCCGGCCGCCCACATGGGGCTGTAGAGCTGAGTGCCCTCGGAAGTGAGGCGGCGCGGCTCGCCTTTGGCCGTGAAATCGGTTTCAAGTTCGACCAGATGAACATCGCAGACGGCGATCGAGGGGCAGCGGATGAAGGCCAGTGTGCGGCCGTCCGGCGAAACCGCCGGTGCGCTGTCGCCCAGCGACTGCAACGGGGGCCGGGTGAGAAAGCGCTTCTCGCCGCTGGCCACGGACAGCAGCATGAGCACGTGCGGATCCGCCAGCGAGGGCCGTTCGGGAACGATCAGCCAACGCCCATCCGTGCTCCAGGCCAGAAAGGGCCGGGGGATGTCGGTGAGTGGGCTCTGGATCTGGCCTAGCCGGCGCTCGGGCCCTCCGGACGCGGGGACCAGACGGACTTCGTCGGTGGCGCCCCAGCGGGTGCGCAGAAAAGCGATGGAACGCCCGTCTGGCGACCAAACCGGCTGAATGTCGTCGGCGGGATCGGTGGTGAGCCGACGGGGGGCGTACGAGCCGATCGTCTTGACATAGACGTCGGTGTTGTCCTGTTTCTCGCCGACCCAGGAGAAGGCCACCTGCCGGCCGTCGGGAGAGAAGCCGGGGTAGCTCTCGAGTCCCGCATAGCTGGTGAGGGGTGTCGTCCTGAGCCCAACCGCGGGCTTGGTGCGCATGCTGAGGAACCGCCATCCGAGAATCGCGACGACGATCACCGCGCAGGCCAGGGCGGCCAGCCACAACGTCTTTCGCGGGGCCGGCGGCACGGCGGCAGTCGCGGGCCTCTCCTGCTCCAGCGTGGTGCGGTGAGTGATCCACCAGGCGTCGAGCTCGGACTGGTAGGCGAACACCGAGCCCTGCTTCTGGCCGGGCAGACGCAGGCGGCGCACCGGCAGGCCGTGGTCGCGCTCCCAGCGCTGCACGGTGCGGGTGCCACGCCCAAGATGGGCCGCGATCTCCTTCCAGGAGTCGAGGCGCCCGTTCGAGACAGGCTGCAGGCGTGGAGCCGGACCGGCCATTCTAACGGATAGACGAAGCGGGCAGGGGAAGTGTTCCGGCCGGGGCGGGTGGGAAGGGCCAGGTACGCAAGCAGAAGCAGCAGTTCGGCACGTTCACGCGGGACCGGTTGGGGATGACGAACTGGCTGCGCGAGTGCGGCGTGACACATGTATCGGCTGAACGCGAGCCGCTTAAGGCGCTCCCTAGTCCGGCGTCTGGAGCGTCTAGGGCACTGTCTCGCAAATACCTGGACAATGCTGCCTCGTGGGACAGGCACCCAGAGGGTACCCAGCCTGTCGGCTGCTACGGTTCCGGTTGTCTACCAATTTGCGAGACAGTGCAGTCGCGGGTCACCGCCCGAGCGGGAGTAATTCAGCGCTGGAATGCCAGCTTCCCAAGCGGGACGTCGCGGAGCGAACCGGAAACGAAGACCCCCGAAGCGAACCCGGGATCTACTGGTGCTGGCCACCGTTGGTCTGGCTGACCTGCGTGCCTGCGCCTATGGCCGCTGGCTCCCCCGCTCGCACCCCCAGGGCGTAATTGTTGAACCAGATGGTGAGCTGCGCCTTGCCGACCAGGCGCGTGCTGACATCGCTGATGATCCGCCGGGGGATGGGATGGCCTTCCCAAATGTAGTAGTCCCGCACGAAGTAGACGTTCTTCAAGAAGACCGAGGGGTTCTTGACCAGCTCGCCCCACTCCCGCAGCGGCAGGTAGGTCTTCGAGTCGATCCACAATTCGCCCTTGAACAGGCCGAGGCGTTTCTCCTTGGGCGTGACCTGGAAGATGTGGGCGGTCTGGCCGAGCCAGTCGGTGGTGCCCCTATACTTGAAGCGGTAGTTCTCCGGGGTGATGGCCATCGTTCCGGCGAGCTTGCTGCGCGCTTCCTTTTCCGCCGTCAGGTAGCGGGCGATGACGTCGCGCTTGACCGTCTCGTCGCCCTCGAACCGGATTCTGCGGTACACGATCTGTCCCAGGCGGGGGATGAACTTGAGGGCCTGTAACCGGCCGCTCCGGCGCAGGCGGGGCAGGCGGGCATCGATGTCCATTTCCAT
>CAZIRH010000055.1:0-16548 GCA_964541065.1 uncultured Solibacteraceae bacterium | reverse complement strand
TTCCACCAGGCGCCGCACGAAACTCGCCGTCTCGGGATGGGTTCCCACGCCGGGGCCCAGCGCCAGCACACTCTTGTTCTCGATCAGCGCGGTCAGCCGCCCGTAGTCGAAGCTGCGCGGGGAGATCGAGCCGGCTTCGGTCTCCGCCAGCGGCTCCGTCATCAGCTCGGCGCAGTGCGAGGCGACGACGCCGATGGCCGACTCCGCCGAAGCCACCGTTACCAGCCCGGCGCCGCTGCGCAGGGCCGCCATGCCGGTCATGGCGGCCGCGCCGGTCTTGCCGCGCGAACCGGCGACCACCAGCACATGTCCGAAATCGCCCTTGTGCGCCCAAGCGGCGCGCGGGGCGAACAGCCCCCGGAACCAGCCGGGCTCGACCAGCGAGAGGAAGAGGAACACATCCTGCTCGAACAGGTCCGGCGGGCTGCCGATGGGCGCGACGCGCAGCCGCCCGACGCGGGCGCAGTTCGGCGCCAGAACCTGCCCCACCTTGGGGGCGGTGAAGGTCACCGTGAAGTCGGCCCGCACGGTTTCGCCCTCGCTGGTGGGGGCGTCGCTGTCCACGCCCGAGGGGATGTCCACGGCCACCACCTGGGCCTCGGGGAAGCCGGTGTTGATCTCGCGGATCAGTTCGAGCATCCGCCCGGTGGCCGGCCCTTTCAAGCCCGTCCCCAGCAGCGCGTCCACGACGATGGTGGCGGCGCGCATCTCGGGCGTGATCTCCTGCCGCAGGGGGCAACCGCAGGCGCCAAGCATCCGGCAGTTCTCCGCGGCCTCGCCCTTGAGCTCTTCCGGTTCCCCGGCCAGGACCACGTCGAGGACGCGGGGCCGCGCGCGGATCCAAAGCTGGCGCGCCACCACCAGGCCGCCGCCCCCGTTGTTGCCTTTGCCGCACAGCACCACCACCCGGTGCCGGCCGAGCGGGGCAAACGTCTCGGCCAGGAACTCGACCACGCGGCTGCCGGCGTTTTCCATCAGGACCAGCCCCGGGATGCCGAGCTCGATGGTGCGGCGGTCCACTTCGCGCATCTGGGCCGCGGTGAGGATCTTCATACGCGCGCCTCCGTCAGCAGCCGCTCCAGCCGGCGCAGGTTGTCTTGCTCACCCATGACGATGAGGTAGTCGTCGGCCTCGATGACAGCCTCGGCCGGCGGGTTGAACTGCATCTGGCCGGCGGCCTTGCGGATGGCCAGCACGATGACCCCGAGCTCGCGGCGCACCTGCAACTGCTTGAGCGAGCGGGAGGCCAGCTCGCTGCCCGCCGTCACGCGCACCTGCTCGATGCCCGCCTCCAGCCCGATGCTCCGGGTGGCCACGTCCAGAAACTGCACCACGTGCGGGCGCAGCAGCGAGAGCGCCAACTGGTGCCCGGCGTTCGAGTAGGGCGCGAAGACCACGTCGGCGCCGGCGCGGCGCAGCTTCTCCTCGGCCTCCTCCTCGCCCGCGCGGGCGGCCACCAGCAACCGCGGATTCATGTTCTTGGCCGACAGGATCACGAACACGTTGTCGGCGTCGGTGGCCAGCGCCGCGATTAGCCCGCGGGCGCGTGCCACGCCCGCCTCCTCGAGCGTCTGATCGCGCGTGGAATCTCCGTTGAGCGCCAGCATGCCGGCGCGCACGGCCCGCTCGATTCGTTCCGGGTTGCGGTCGATCACCAGAAAGGGCACGCCGCCGCGCTGAAGCTCCCAGGCCGCGGCGCGCCCTACGCGCCCGAACCCGCACAGGATGTAATGGTTCTCGAGTTTCTCGATCATGCGTTTGACCCGCCGCCTGCCGAACAGTTCCGGCAGCTCCATTTCCAGCACCGCCTGGGTCATGGCCCCGATGGCGAAGAACATCACCGTGACGCCGCAGATGATCAGCGCGGAGTTGAAGATCCTCCCCGCCCGGCTCAGCTCGTGAATCTCACGGTAGCCGACCGTGGTCATGGTGGTCAGCGTCATGTAGAAGGCGTCGAAGGGCGGGTAGCCCTCGATCAGCACGAAGCCCGCCGTCCCCGACCCCAGGGCCAGCACAATGGCCAGGGCGATGTAGAGGAAGCGCCGCTTCAGCCGGTCCATGCTTCTTCACAGCCTCCTGGCGACCAGCATGGTCATGTCGTCCTGCAACTCCGGCGAACCGGTCCAGTGGTGCACCGAATCCATCACCGCCCCGATGATCGCCTCGCCCTCGCTGCGCTCATGCCTCAGCAGCAGCTCGATCAGGCGGTCCTCGCCGAACATCTCTCCGTACTCGTTCTCCGGCTCGGTAATGCCGTCGGTGAAGCACACCAGCAGGTCGCCGGGCTCCAACTGAAGGGTGCTCTCCTCGTACTGTGAGAACGGGAAGGCCCCCACGATGGTGCCGGTGACCTCCAGGCGCGACACCTCGCCGCCGCGCACCAGCATCGGCGGCAGGTGCCCGGCGTTGGTGTAAGTCATCAGGCCGGTCGAGTCGTCGTAGACGGCGAAGTAGAAGGTGGAGAATTTCTCGGGCGAGGTGTAGGCATGAAGCTGCTGGTTCAAGCGGGATACCAGCGTCGCGGTGGACAGGGCTGTCGGCGGGCCGCCCCCCGCCGGTTCCCGCCCGGCGCGCAACTGCGCGCGCATGCTGGATTGCACGGTGGCCATCAGCAGCGCCGCCGAAATGCCTTTCCCCGCCACGTCGCCGATGGCCAGCGCCAGCTTGGGCTCCTCCAGGTTCAGGTAGTCGTAGTAGTCGCCCGAGACCGTGCGCGCCGGGTGGCAGGCGGCCGTCAACCGGATGGTCCTGGACACCGGCAGACTCTTGGGATAGAGCTGGTTCTGCACCTCGCGGGCGATCTCGAGCTCCCCTTGCATGCGCTCCTTCTCCTTGGCCACCTCGACCAGCCGCTCCAGGTTCTCGGTCATGCGGTTGAAGGAGTGCCCCAGCTCGGCCAACTGGTCGTTGCCCCGCACTTCGATGCGGTGCGAGAAGTCGCCCTCGCGCACCCGCTCGGTGCCCTCGTAGAGGTTGTGCACGGCTCCGGTAATGCTCCGCGTGAGGCGGGTTCCGATGACCAGCGAGACGGCCTCGACGATCAGGAACAGGATGGCCGCGGCGGTAAACGCGAAGGAGGCCAGCGCCGCCATGGTGAACCCCGGGCTGAATTCGACGGTCTGGCCGAAGAGCGCACGCAGCACGGCGGAATAGCGTGTCTGGATGATCAGCACCCGGGTCTCCAGCCGGCCGGGAACCTCCCAGAGCGCCACGGGCACCGGGCACAGGTAGGTCACCTGGCGGTCGAAGCGGCTGGCCGGCGGCGGCACCCGCTCCTTGGCGCCCCGTGCTCCCTCCGGCATCCGGAAGCGCCGGCCTGAGACATTGACCGTGGGGCTGGCCCGCCGGGCAGGGGCGGCGCGAGCGGCGGTCTCCTCCTCCAGCAGGATGGTCACCTCGGCCAAACCGGGCACCAGTTCCGAGAAGGCCTCCGGAGCCATGGGCGCCACGAGAGTGGTCTCCCTCCCGTCCTGGGCCGCGTGCGCCCACAAGTGGAGCTGCCCGCCTTTCGTCATCAGGCCGGCCGCTTCGCCCCAACCTGCGGGAGGCGCGGTGATCGACGCATCCGGCGGGTCGCGCCACGTGCCGCCGTTGGTGGAGAGCAACTGCAAACCGGGGAAGCGCTGCCGGTAGGGCGGCAAAAGCCCGCGCACGTGCAGGCGCGCCGGCCCGAGCAGGGCGGTGGTGCGCCGGTCCAGTTCCGTGACCACCATGTAGGTGGCGATCTGCCCGGTGAGGATCCAGGCGCCGATGCCGGCCAGCGTCAGGATCAGCACGACCGGCACCACGGCGATGAACAGGTACACCACCAGCAGCCGGTTGCGCAGCCGCCAGATCAGCTTCCGGATGCCGAATCGCGCCAGCCGGCAGGCCACCACGAAGCCCACGACGTACAGCACCAGCGCCAGCAGCAGCTCGAGCAGGCTCCCGGGCCAGGCCAGCCGCGCGGGCACATACACCGCCAGCAGGATCAGGAAGAGCTTGTCGATCCGGCCAAGCTTTCCTAGCAGCGCTTTCAGACGGGCCAGCATGGCTTTGTCAGACGGCTCACCGGGCCAAGGGGTGATCCCGGTTCTTCAGCGGGAAGTGGACCCGCCCGCCGGTCAGTTGGGACTCGTAGAGCGCCATGGCCATTTCGATGGTCCAGCGCGCCTGGCGGCCGCTGGCTTTCGGCTCGCGGTCCAGTTCGATGGCCTCCAGCAGATCGGCGACCAGGGCGCGATTGGCCTCGTTGGTGTCGCGCGGCGGCGGGTCGCCGGGCAGGGTGAGGCGGGTCCAGGCGGCGTCGGTCCAGCGCGGCGAGGCGCACAGGTGCACCACCGGGTTCATGTCCGCGCGGATGGTCATGATGCCGGCGGAGCCGTAGAGGTCCAGCCCCCAGCGCGTGCCACTCAAGTCCGGGTTGCGGCGGCTGGCAAAGTGGCCCGTGAGGCCGTCGCGGAAGGCGAACATGCCGGCGACGGCGTCGCCGGCCAGCGGCCCGAGTCCTTCGCTGCCCTCGCGCACGTCGCGGCGCCTGAGGTCCTCGGCGCCCGCGGTCACCCGCCCGAAGGCCCACAGCGGGTCGCCGGCGAACTGGCGCATCAGGTCGAAGACGTGCGTGCCGAGCACCATCAGGTCCTCGCCCCCGGCGCGCGCATCCTCCTTGCCACGGCCCCGCAGTTCCTGCAACTGGCCGAGGGCGCCTTCGGCCAGCCGCTGCCTGGCCAGTTCGAGGATGGGCGCGATGCGCATCTGGTGCGCCACGGCCAGCTTCACGCGCGCCCTATCGCAGGCCGCGAGCATGCGGTCCGCCTCGGCCGGCGTGCGCGCCATGGGTTTCTCGAGGTAGATCGAAGCGCCCGCCTCGGCCGCCGCCAGCACCATCTCAAGGTGGCAGTCCGCCCAGCGCGGCGCGATGGAAACCACGTCGGGCCGCTCCTGCTTGAGCAGTTGGCGGTAGTCGGCGTAGGCCGCCCGGACTCCCAGCCGCTCGCCGGCCTTCTTCAGGCCCTCCGCGTTCTCGTCCGCCACGGCCACTATCCGGACGTTGGGGAACAGCTTCCACACTGTGTCCAACAAGTGGCCATAGCCCCCGCGCCCCGTGCGCCCGATAATCCCCACCCGCCACGTTCGCATGGTTTACGGCGGTATTGTAGCACTCGGCGACCCCACCCCACGGCTGCACGCCGCTCCCGACCTTGGAATGCGCGACTTGGCGGGCCGCACCCGTCTCCAGGCTCTTGCGTTTGGCCTTCGTGGGGCAGGCCCCCGGCCTGCGAGCCGACCCCCTGGGCGGCTCCCGGCGGGGCCGGGATGTGCGGTCGTGAAAGAACCACATGACATTGGGCTGAATGCCTGTGCCACGAAAAGTCAAGTCTTTGCTGGCCTCGGTGCCACGGACTTCGGTCTGTGGGGGACTTTTTCAGCAACCTCTTGGGCGGCCAGTGGGCACTGGGAGTCCCCCGGTGGGAGTTCGGGGCAGCTATCTGATCACCAGGAGGGATGCGCCCAACGGCTGGCGCAGCACCGCGCCGAACCCTTGGTTCGGCCGGGGCGGAGCCGGGGGCTCCGCCGCGGGCGAGGGCGCCCGCCCCACGGAAACAGGGGCGTTCTTCGGCATCGTGCCAGCAGTCCGGTGGCTCAGGTCCCCGCCCCGTCCGGAATGCGCGATTTGGCGATGGCCGGCGTCTCGTGCTCGCAGGCGGGCAGCGGCTCGGCGGGCTGCAAGTAGTAGCGCGTGAGCCCGTCCCTCAGAATGCGGAAGGCGGTGTCGGGATCGTCGGCGTACTCGAACAGCTCCAGGTCGGCCGGCGCGATCATGCCGTAGCGCGCCAGGGCCTCGAAGTTGATGATCTCTTTCCAGTAGGCGCTGCCGTAGAGCAGGATGATGATCTTCTTGGCCAGCTTCTGGGTCTGGGTGAGAGTGAGCATCTCCATCAGCTCGTCCAGGGTCCCGAAGCCGCCCGGGAACACTACCAGGGCCTTGGCTAGGTAGGCGAACCAGAACTTGCGCATGAAAAAGTAGTGGAACTCGAAGCACAGCTCCGGCGAGATGTGCGAGTTGGGCCGTTGCTCGAAGGGCAGGCCGATATTGAGGCCCATGCTCTGGCCGCCGGCCTCGCGCGCCCCGCGGTTGGCGGCTTCCATGATGCCCGGCCCGCCGCCCGTACACACCACGAACCGCCGCGAGGAATTCCTCAGTTGCTCGGACCAGGCGGTGACCAGGCGGGCCAGCGTCCGGGCTTCCTGGTAGTAGCGCGCCATGGGCCCGTCTTCGAGGAGGCGCGCCGACCCGAAAAACACGATCGTGTCGCGCACCTTCTCCCGCCGGAAGTGCGAGTAGGGCTCCAGATACTCGGAGAGGATGCGCAGGGCGCGCGCGTCCGGACTGTCCAGAAACTCGTAGTTCTTATAGGCGACCCCGCAGCTTGGGTGTCCGGGATGTCTATGCATGTTTCTCCTGCGCAGCTTTTTCCAGCTCGCTCACTCTTTTCGTCAGATCCCTCACGGTCTTGAGCAATTCGGGGAGCCTGGGGAACGCGGTTATCGCGCGCCGCCACACGGCGGCGTCGAAGGCCGGGGAGCCGGAGACCGCGGCCCCGGCCGCCACGTCCCCGCCGATCCCGCTCTGGGCATAGACCACGGCGTTGTCGTGGATGGTCAGGTGGCCGGAAACACCGGCCTGACCGGCCAGGAGCACGTTGCGTCCCAGAATCGAGCTTCCGGCCAAGCCCGCCTGCCCGCAGATGATATTGTCCTCGCCCACCACGCAGGCGTGGCCCACCTGGACCAGGCTGTCGATCTTGGCGCCGCGCTTGACCCGCGTCTCTCCCACCGTGGCCCGGTCAATCGAGCACAGCGACTGGATCTCGACGTCGTCCTCGATCACCGTGGGACCCGCCTGCACGATCTTGTAGTGCGTGCCGTCGGCCCGGCGGGCGAAGCCGAACCCGTCCCCGCCCACCACCACGCCGTTGCCCAGGATGACCCGGTGGCCCAGGCGGCAGAACTCCCGCACCACGGCGTGCGAGTGAGCGCAGAAATCATCGCCAATCCGGGCGCCCGCATAGATGACGACGTGCGGATACAGCACGGCGTTGCGCCCGAGGGTGACGTCCTCGCCCACCACCGCGAACGGCCCGATCGAAGCCCCTGCCCCGACCTGGGCGCTGGGCGCGACCGAGGCCAGGGGATGGATCCCCGCCGGCGGCCGCGGAGGCCGGTAGAACAGCTCCAGCGCGCGGGCGAAATCCAGGTAGGGGTTGGCCGAAAGCAGGCTGGCGATGGGGATGTCCCGCACCGGCTCGGCCACCAGGATAGCCCCGGCGCGCGTGTGCTTCACCTTGTGCGCGTACCTGGGGTTAGCCAGGAAGGTCAGCTCGTCCGGGCCGGCGTGTTCCATGCCGGCCATGCCGCGGATCTCGATTTCACCGTCGCCCACCAGCTCGCAGCCCAGGGCGGCCGCAATCTCCAGCAGTTTCATGGGAACCTCAAGGATTCAGTGTACAGAATAAATTCCGGGTTCTTTTTCCGGCAGACGGGTGTATCATAGAGTCCGGGTGCGCCAGCCACGTGTGTGAGAGAGACCCAGTGGTATGGACCTCCACCAGATCATCCGGGCTCTGCACGAAGAAAGGAAGCGTCTGGACCGCATCATCCAGCGGATCCAGGAGCTCCAGGAGCCCGCTAATGCGCGCCCGCAGCCCCGCGGCCGCCGCGGCGCCAGCGCGGAGGACGGTTCCGAGATTTCACGACGCGTGAAGCGGGGCGCGTCGCGCCGCCCCCCGCCGCAGCCTCCCCACACTCTGTAGGGGCGGAATCCGGGCTCAGCGCTCCGGCTTGAAATACCACAGCCAGAAGTACTGCTCGCCGACGCCGTGCCGGTAGCGGGGCTCAAAGCCGCAGCGCAGGGCCATGGCCACGGCCTCCTCGTCGGAGAAGGGCACCCCCAGCCAGGTGTCCTCCGGCGAGGTTTCCATCTGGAGGTAGCCCTGGACCTCGAACTTGAACAGCGCCCCCGGCCGCAGCACCCGGAAGACTTCCCGAACGTAGTTCTCGATCACTGCCTGGCTGGGGATGTGCTGGAAGACGATAGTGGAGAAAGCGAAATCGAAAACCAGGTCGCCCAGGACGCTCAGATCTATCCCGTTGTTCTGGTAGACGAAGGCGTTGGGCCTGTCCGCCAGGGCCAGCCGCGCCTGCCGGATCATCTCCCCGCTGACGTCCACGCCATGCACCTCGCCGAAGATGCCGGCCAGCGCGTGTGTGACGCGTCCAGTCCCGCAGCCAATTTCCAGGACCCGCATCTGCTTGGGGTCCTTGCCCCGGCAGATGTTGGTCATGTCATTGAGGATCTGCTCGGTGACCGTGACCTGGCCGGAGCTGAAGAACTCATCGTCGCTCCAGTCGTGCTGGCTGGTGGCGACGTAATAGCGCGCGTTCTCGCGGGCCCGCTGGTCCCAGTCCCGCTCCATCCTGCGGAGCAGATCTTCCAGCGCGTAATCCTCCATGGCTTGAATTGTAGCGCCGCCGGAGGGCGGCTGCGGTGTGCTAGAATCAAAGCTCTTCCCGAGGTTTCCGTGGACAGGCTTACCCGCAAGGGACTCAAGACCGACCGTTTTGCGGTCGAGGTCGGCCACACCGTTGACTTCCTGACCGAACACCGGACCCAGGTGACCCGCTACGGCATCGCCGCCGGGGTGGTGCTGCTGGTGGTCATCGGGATCTTTCTGTACAACAGGCATCAGGCGCGCGCGCGCCGCGACGCTCTGGAGGCCGCCATGCGCATCCAGGCGGCCCAGATCGGAGCCAGCGGCGCGGAGAATGCCCCGAGCTTCCCCACCCGGGCGCAGCGGGACCAGGCCGCCACCAAAGCGTTCACCGAGCTGGCCAGCCGCCACTCCGGCAGCCAGCAGGCCGGTGTCGCGCGCTACTACCTGGCCACGATTGCGGCGGACCAGGGGCGGCTCGCGGATGCCGAGAAGCTCTTGCGCGAGGTGATCGCCTCCCGGCAGGAGCCCGCCGCGTCCCTGGCGGTGCTGGCCTTGGCCGAAGCTCTGGCGGGACAGGGCAAGCTCCCGGAAGCCGAAAAGATGTTGCGCGCGGTGATGGAGAAGCCCACACTGTTCCTCTCCCGGGAGCAGGCCGCCATTGAACTCGCCGGGCTGCTGGCCCCCACGCAGCCGGACCAGGCACGGAAGCTGCTCGAGCCTCTGCGCACCAGCCCGCGCGGCGCCGTCAGCCGGACGGCGCTGAGCCACCTGGCCACGCTGCCCGCCAGGTAGAGCGCGTCCGAGGATGCCGCCCGCGCTGGCCGCCCTGCGCTTCCCGGTCGGGGAAAGCCGCGGCCGCCGTTACCCCGAAGCCCCCCATCCGTACCGCAACGCCTTCCAGCGCGACCGCGACCGCATTGTGCACGCGCGCGCCTTCCGCCGCCTGGAAGACAAGACCCAAGTGTTCCCCGCCGGCCTCTCGGATCACTTCCGGAACCGTCTGACCCACACTCTGGAGGTTTCGCAAATCGCTCGCACCGTCGCCGGAGCGCTCGGCCTGGACGAAGACCTCACCGAGGCCCTGGCGCTGGCTCACGACATCGGCCACCCGCCCTTCGCCCACGCCGGCGAGGAGGAACTGGACCGGCTCATGCGCCGCTTCGGGGAACGCTTCGACCACAATCTGCACGCCCTGCGCATCGTCGAGTTCGAGCAGCGCTACGCGCGCTTCCCCGGGCTCAACCTCACCTTCGAGGTCCGCGAGGGCATCGTGAAGCACTCGCGGGACATCCAGCCGGGCGGAGACCCGGCGCTGGAGGAGTACCTTCCCTGGTCGCGCCCGCCCCTGGAAGCGCAACTCATCGACCTGGCCGACGAGATCGCCTACAACACCGCCGACCTGGATGACGCCTTCTCCGCCGGCTTCTTCGACCTCCCCCAGCTCAGCCGGGATGTCCCGCCGTACCTCGAGATCTACGCCGCGGTGGGCGAGCAGTTCCCCGGCGTCCCGGAGCGTCTTCGTTTCCAGGAGACCCTGCGGCGGCTCATCGACCTGCTGGTGTCAGGCCTGGTCGAGGGCACCTGCACGGCGGCCCTGGAGGCGGGCGTGGAGAACGTCGAGCAGGTGCGCCGCCATCCGGTGCGGCTGGCCCGCTTTGCCCCCGCCGCCGGGCCGCTCAGCTCCGCCCTGAAGCAGTTCCTCCACCGGCACGTCTATAACTCCGAGGCGCTCGTAGAGGCGCGGCGGCGCGCCGCGGCGCTCATCGCCGGGCTGTTCGAGTTCTTCCTGGGGCATCCCGGCCGCCTGCCGGCCGCGCACCTGGAGCTGGCCGCCCGGCAGCCGCTCGAGCGGGTGGTGCGGGACTACATCGCCGGCATGACCGACGGCTTCCTGCACCGCACTCACCTGGAGCTGCTGGGGGGCGCCCCCTCGGCCTCCCCCTCCTGAGGCTCCGAAACGAACGCGGTCAGCTCCGCCGCCCGCACGCCGTGCATCTTGAGCAGCCGCCGGCACATTTCCTCGGCCAGTTGCTCCGGCGTTTGGTGACGGTCGTGATCCACCTCCACCTTCAGGTACAAGGCGCTGCGCGGCATTGAGCCAATGATACGATAGGAGTTGGCCCGCGGAAACCCCGCCCAACCGCATGACCTGCAAGCTCTGTGAGTCGCGCCGCCCGCGCCGCGCCTGCCCCGGTGTGGGGGGCGATATCTGCGCCCTCTGCTGCGGTACCGAGCGCGAGGTCACGGTGAACTGCCCGCTCGATTGCCCCTTCCTTCAGGAGGCCCACCGCCACGAACGGCTCCCCGAAGTTGATGTGGAGCAGTTGCCCAACCGGGACGTCGAGCTCACCGAAGAGTTCCTCGAGGACCACAAGGGCCTGGCGACCTTCACGGCGGTTTCCCTGCTGGATGCCGCCCTCCAGGTGCCCGGCGCGGTGGACAGCGATGTGCGCGAGGCTTTGGATTCCCTGATCCGCACCTACCGCACGCGCCAGAGCGGCCTGTACTACGAGACCCGCCCGGCCAACCTGCTGGCCTCCGCCATCCACCAGCGCCTCGAGCAGAGCTTCGAAGAGTACCGCCAGCGGGAGCGGCAGCGCGCGGGAGTAACTGCCGTGCGGGACGCCGAGTTCCTGGGCGTCCTGGTTTTTTGGCAGCGGTTCGCGCTCACCCGCAACAGCGGCCGCCGCCTGGGCCGCTCCTTCCTGAGGTCGCTGAGGGAATCTCTGGCCGACGCCGGACTGCCGCGGGGGCCGCAGGGCTGGCAGCAGCCCGGCCAGTCGCCGCTGATCGTCCCCTGAGAACCGCTACAGCGGCGAGCGCAGCTCCACCTGGGCGTAGATCTCCCGGGTCTGTTCCAACGAGGCGAAGCGCAGCCCGGGCAAGCACGCCGTAGCCGTCCCCGCGGCCACACCCCAGCGCACGGCATCCCGGATGTCCTCCTTCTGGTTCATGGCCCAGACGAAGGCGGCGGCCAGGGCGTCGCCCGCGCCGATGGGGCAGACCGCGTCGATGCGCGGCGGGACGGCTTCCACCGTGCGCCCCTCGTAGGCGCACACCGCTCCCCGGCTGCCCAGCGACAGCACCACCGCTTCGGCGCCTATGCTGCGTATCCGGGCGGCCGCCTCCAGAAAATGCGCCCGGGTGACCAGCGCCGTGTTCAGCAGCCGCTCGGCCTCCTGCTGGCTGGGCGCCACCACGGTAGGCCCCGCCTCGACCCCTTCCAGGAGCGCCTCGCCGTCGGTATCGAGCAGCGTCTTCACGCCGCGCTCGCGCGCCACTTTCAGGAGCTTCGAGTAGAAGCCCGCCGGCACGCCGGGCGGCATGCTGCCGCAGATCATCAGCCACTTGGCTGCCGACAGGTTGGCCCGCACCACGGCTTCCAGGCGGTCCAGCTCGCCCGCGCTGATGTAGGGGCCGATTTCGTTGAGCTTGACGGTCAGCCCTTGCCTGTCGGTGACGGTCAGGTTGGTGCGGACCTCGTTGGCGATGGGGACAATCTCGACCGGAAAGCCGCAACCGGCCAGGAACTTCTCCAGGCGGGCGCCCGAGCTGCCGCCCGAGACGGCGATGGCCAGGGTCTGGCCGCCGAAAGAGCTGATCACCCGCGCGGCGTTGATGCCCCGGCCGCCCGCGGATTCGGAGGTCGAGAGGATGTAGGCCCGGTCCTCGAACACCAAGCGGTCCACCGTCATGTTGCGGTCGATGGCGGGATTAACGGTGAGTGTGAGGATCAAGTACCCATTCTAGCCGGGCCGCGCCAGGGTATCATGGGTGGCGATGCAGAAACTGTCCACCAACCGCCGGCAGTTCCTGGCCGCTCCGGCCCTGCTGGGTCAGCCGCGCCGCTCCGACCCCCGCAGCGTCCTGGTGATCGTGGGCGATGACCACAGCCCCGTGGCTGGCTGCTTCGGCAACCCGGTCATCTCCACGCCCCATCTCGACGCTCTGGCCCGCCAGGGCGTCCGCTTCACCCAATCCTTCTGCACCACGGCCTCGTGCAGCGCCAGCCGCTCGGTCATCCTGACGGGGCTGCACAATCACGCCAATGGCCAGTTCGGCCACGCCCACGCGCCCCACAACTTCCACACCCACGCCTGGGTGCAATCCATCCCTCGCCTGGCCAAGGCCCGCGGCTGCGCCACCGCCGTCATTGGCAAGCTCCACGTCAACCCGCCCTCGGTCTACACCTTCGATCAGGAGATACCTGGCGGCCCTCAGGGCGGCGCGCGCGACGTTTACGGTATGGCCCAGCGGGCCGCCGAGTTCTTCACGCAGGCCGGCGGCCGGCCCTTCTACCTCCACGTGGGATTCGCCGACCCGCACCGCGGCGGACCGGGGAGCTTCGCCAACGGCCGGGACTACCCCAACGTCAAGAAGACGGTATACTCTCCCGCCGACGTCATCGTGCCTCCGTTTTTGCCCGACATCCCCGAGGTTCGCCGTGAGCTGGCCGAGTACTATCAGGCCACTTCGCGCCTCGATCAGGGCATCGGGTTCCTGCTCGAAGCCCTGGAGAGGGCCGGGCGCGCTCAGGATACGCTGGTCATCTACGTGGGCGACAACGGCATGCCCTTTCCCGGCGCCAAGGCAAGCTGCTACGACTCGGGTCTGGCCTGCCCGATGATCATCCGCTCGCCGGCCCTCCGCCGCCGCGGCCTCTCGAACAACGCCCTGGTGAACTTCACCGACATCCTGCCCACCGCCATCGACTGGATGGGGATCCCCGCCCCGCCGTACCCGCTGCACGGCCGCAGCCTGCTGCCGGTGCTGGAGGAGGAATCCCCTGCCGGTTTCGACGACAGCTTCTTCTCCCACACCTTCCACGAGATCAACAACTACTACCCCTTCCGCGGCATCCGTACCCGCCGCTACAAGTACGTGCGCTTTCTGTTCCCCGAACTGGAGATGCCTCTGCCCAGCGACATGTTCGCCTCCCCCGCGTGGCGGGCCGTGCGGCGCAGCAAGCTGGCCGCCATGGGGGTGCGCAAGACCGCCGCGGTCCTCCGCCACAGCCACGAGGAACTGTACGACGTGGAAAAGGACCCCTGGGAAACGACTGACCTGGCCAGGTCCCCGGCCTACACGCAGACCCTAAAGGACTTGCGCGACAGGGTCCAGCGCTTCCGCCGCGACACCAAAGACCCCTGGTGGATCGTGGACGAGCAGCGCGGGGAGGCTTGAGGCAACCCGCGGGTCAGCATCTGAATCCATTGAAGCGATGGGGGATCTCGTCCAACTAGGGTGGCAGGCCAAACGGCCCGCGCCGCAGCGGGATCCGGTGTGCGGGATGCTGGTGGATCCCTCGGCTGCTCCGGCGCAGCGTGAGTACCATGGCCAGAACTACTACTTCTGTAGAGATCAGTGCGCTCGGAAGTTCGATGCAGATCCGCAAGCCTACCTGGCTGGCCGGCGTGCTACGACAGCTGTAGGGGTCTACACCTGCCCCATGCACCCCGAGGTGCGGCAGGAAGGCCACGGGGACTGCCCAAAGTGCGGCATGGCGCTGGAGCCGGTCGCCACCGCAGCCGTTGAGAGGGCGAATCCGGAGCTCGACGACCTGCGGCGCCGCTTCTGGGTGAGCGCCGCGCTCACGGTCCCACTGATGGCGCTCTCGATGGTGGAGCGCGCACCCCTGCTTCAACTGGCGCTGGCCACGCCCGTGGTGCTGTGGTGCGGCTGGCCCCTGCTCAAACGCGGCTGGGCCTCGCTCGAGCATGGCAGCCTCAACATGTTCACGCTCATCACCGTGGGCGTGAGCGCGGCGTACCTGTACAGCCTGGCGGCAGTCGCCTCCGGCGCACCCCTCTACTTCGAGACCGCCGCCGGCATCACCACGCTCGTGCTGCTGGGGCAGGTGCTGGAACTGCGGGCGCGCGCCCGAACCGGCAGGGCCATCCGGGCGCTGCTCGAACTGGCTCCGCAGACGGCCCATCGCCTGGCGGAAGGCGGCGCCGAAGAAGATGTCCCGCTGGACGGCGTACACCCCGGTGACCGGCTCCGCGTGCGCCCCGGAGAGAGAGTCCCGGTGGATGGCCTCGTGCTCGAAGGCGCCAGCTCGGTGGACGAGTCGATGATCACGGGCGAGTCCATCCCGGTGGAGAAGACCTCCGGCAACCGCGTCACCGGCGGCACCATCAACGGCACTGGCTCGTTCCTGATGCGCGCCGAGCGGGTAGGCGCCGACACGCTGCTGGCCCGAATCGTCGAGCTGGTCAGCCAGGCCCAGCGCACCCGCGCGCCCATCCAGCGCCTGGCCGACGCGGTCTCCGCATGGTTCGTCCCGGCCGTGGTGCTGGCCGCCGCGGTCACCTTTCTGGCCTGGAGCCTGCTGGGGCCGGAGCCGCGCTACACGCACGCCCTGGTGAACGCCGTGGCGGTGCTCATCATCGCCTGCCCGTGCGCCCTGGGGCTGGCGACTCCCATGGCCGTGATGGTCGGCACGGGCCGCGGCGCCGCCTCGGGCGTGCTCGTCAAGAACGCCGAGGCCCTGGAACTGCTGGCCAAGGTCGATACCCTGGTGGTGGACAAGACCGGCACGCTGACCGAGGGGAAGCCGCGCCTGGTTTCCGTGGTCGCCGGACCGAGCTTCGATAAGACCGAGCTGCTGCGCCTGGCCGCCAGCCTCGAACGCGCCAGCGAGCACCCGCTGGCCGCGGCCGTGGTGGCCGCGGCGCGCGAGCGCTCGCTCGTTCTCGCCGAACCCTCGGGATTCCTGTCTTTCCCCGGCCAAGGCGTCACCGGCAACCTCGAAGGCCGCCTGGTGGCCCTGGGCAACCAGCGGCTGCTCGACAGCTTGGGCGTGGACGCCGGCCCGTTCGCCGAGCAGGCCGGCGCGCTCCGTCAACATGGCCAGACCGTTGTCTTCCTGGTGGTGGATGGGCGGCTGGCAGGATTGCTGGGCGTGGCCGACCCGGTGAAAGAATCCGCGCGCGCGGCCATCGGCTGGCTCCATGGCGAGGGCATCCGCATCGTCATGCTGAGCGGCGACAGCCGCACCACCGCCGAGGCCGTGGCCCGCGAACTGGGCATCGACGAGGTGTACGCCGAGGTCCTCCCCGGCGAGAAGAGCGAGTTGGTCCGGCGGCTTCAGGCGGAGGGGCGGATGGTGGCCATGGCCGGCGACGGCGTCAACGACGCCCCGGCGCTGGCGCAGGCCCACGTGGGCATCGCCATGGGCACGGGCACGGACGTGGCCATCGAAAGCGCCGGGATCACGCTGCTGGGCGGCGACCTCGGCGGCATCGTCCGCGCGCGCAAGCTCAGCCGCGCCACCATGCGCAACATCCGGCAGAACCTGGCTTTCGCCTTCCTCTACAACATCTTGGGAGTGCCCGTTGCCGCGGGAGTGCTCTACCCGGCCTTCGGTCTGCTGCTGAGCCCCGTCCTCGCCAGCGCCGCCATGACCTTCAGCTCGGTCTCGGTGATCTCGAATGCGCTGCGGCTGCGCAGAGTCAGGTTGTAAGAGGGCCCGCCACTACCAGAGCTACGGCCACTGCCGGCCCGGCATGGGCAGTGACCGACGCTCCTGACGGGGCTGCGGCCCGCTGCCGCCCGGGTTCACGCGGGGCATGGAACGGCCGGTGTCCAGCTCGTCTTCGGTGAAAGTCAACGAGCGGTCCATGACCATCTCGATGGTCGAGCCTTTGGCCAGCACCGCGTCGGGGCCGCGCGACAGCAGCACGCCCACCAGCCCGGCGGCAGCGCCCGCGGCGGCGCCGATGCCGGCGCCCAGGCCGCTGCGCCCAGTGGCGTGCCCGGCAATCACGCCCACCGAGGCGCCGGCGGCCGTGGCTTCACCCACGGTGCGAGCATCGCCGCCCTTGTTGCCCTCGCTGCGGACCCGGCCCTCGCTGCGGTCCAGTTCTTCACTGGCGCGGCCATCCAGGCCCCCGATGCGCGCCCGGAAGTCGCGCGTCACACCATTGGGCAGAGTGAGCGAGTCGAAGCGGACATACAGCTCGCCGCGGCCCTTCAGGCGGCCCGGCCGCTTCACGTCCGTCACCGTACCCGCCACGTAGCTGCCCGGCGGAATCACCACCCGCCCGTTCGCCAGGATGGGGAAAACGGTCTC
>CAZIRH010000054.1:0-16550 GCA_964541065.1 uncultured Solibacteraceae bacterium | reverse complement strand
CATCGATCTGGTGAATGTAGTAGTCGCTGAACACCCCGCCGCTGGCCCACAGGAACGCGTGGAACCTCTGAATCTGGTACATCAATTCGGTCACACCGTCCGGCTTCGGCCCGGCCGTGCCGCCGCCCTGTCCCATGCGGTAGGCGCGCATGGCGATGATCTCGCCGATCTGGCCGGAGCGGATCCGGTCCAGGAGTTCCTGCCGGGCCCGACAGTGGCGTACCATCAGGCCCACCCCCACCTTGAGGTTCTTCTGGACCGACAGTTCGCCGAGCTTCAGCATTCTGCGCGTGGTGGGACCATCCACGGTGACCGGTTTCTCCATGAAGGTGTGGAGCCCCCGGTCGATGGCGTAGCTGAACTGCACCCAGCGGAAGGCGGGAGGCGTGCCCAGGATGACGACGTCGCCTGCCTTCACGGAATCCATGGCCTGGCGGTACGCGTCGAAACCAAGGAACCTGCGCTCGGGCGGCACATCCACCTGGTCCGCGAACTTCGACTTCAGCTTGTCATAGCTCTCGCTGAGCTTCTTCGGGACCACGTCGGCCATGGCCACGAGCTTGGTCGGGCCGTTCTTGACCGAGAGGGCATTGATCGCCGCACCGGTCCCCCGGCCACCGCAACCGACCAGGGCCAACTGAATGGTATTGCTCTCGGCCGCATGCACGTGCGGGAGTGCGACCCCCGCCAGGGCCGAGGCCCCCGCAGTGCGGCTGGCGTTCGTCAAGAACTGACGGCGTGAGGTAACACCTGTCTGCTTCTCGCTCATGGCCATCTCTCCCCTGCCAGTCTAGCAACTCGGCGGCTCTAGCACGGCATCCGGCAAGGCGGGGATTGCACCGGAAGGGCGCCGAGGGGGTCAGGTACCCGAAGCGCCCGCGGCGCGCGCCTGCCTGCCCTGTCACTCCTTCCCCACCGAGGAAATGAAGGCGCGCGTGAAGGCCATCCGGGAGCGTACCGCGGCGCTGCTCGACCGCGCGCTCGCCGCGCTGGTGGATCTGTCAGACGAAGGGGGCGCGCCGGGCCGCTTCCAGCGGCACGCCCAGTTCCGTGCCGACTTCGTCGCCGCTGACGGCTCGAAGGGCTTCCACGGGCCCCAGGACGCCACACGCCTGCTGGCCGAAGCCGTCGACTACGCCCGCCAGGGGCAGGAGGCGGCAAGGCGGGGGCGGTGGCTGCCTACTGCGCGGCGGTCACGCGCACTCCCTGGCGCCGCGCGATCTCCACAATGGCGCTGGAGTCGTCGTCTTCCCACTGTTTCTCGCCGCAGGGAATGGGCTCAATGCGGTTGTCCGTGCGGGCGGCGATGTGCCAGAGGCGGTCCACCGTGCGACGCGGCTGGGGCTCGTCAAACCGTGGAGACACAATCAGCAGGTCGATGTCACTCCACTGATGGGCCGTGCCGGTAGCGTGCGAGCCGAACAGCACCCCGAAGCTTACGGGCAATCCGTCCGCCTCCAAGGCGCGCAGATAGGCCCGCACGCCGCTCAGAATTGACTCGTCAACCATCGCAGAATCTCCTCGGCGCGAGCCACGTACGCCTGAGCCTCAGCGGGCGTCGGCTCCGGCATCAGCATCTTGGGATAGCGCCCCTCCAGATGGAACGCGTTCATCTCCGCCAGCACGTCGCGCTGGTCGCCAGTGGCCTGAAGCCCGGCCAATTCGGCCAGCCGCACCAAACTGTGGATCTTCGGCGCCGGCAGCCGGGTTTGCCGGCAGGCCAGCGCTTTCAAGAGCTTCTCTAGGGCCAGGTGGATGAAGAACAGCCCATGGCGCGTCCGCCCAGCGCACACCAAGTCCACCGCGACCGTCCAGTCCTCCTCCGCGGACTGGCGCCAGTGCTGCACCTGTTTGGAGATCTCCAGCATGTCACTGACGCAAGAAGAGCCGGGAGCCCCGGCCAGCGCCCCAATTGAACTTATACCAAACTCCGGGGGCCGCAAGCCGCCTGCGATCAAACGGCGGATCGCTCGGGTCAGAACATCGCACCTGCCGGCCACCGCTCAAACGTGATTCAGGCCGGCGTCTGGGGCCGGTACTCGATGTCGCCGAAGCGGTATTTGAAGGGCTGGCGCGGGCCATCGTGGCAGCCGACCCCGCAGCGAACCACTGGAGTCCCAGGCTCTTCGCGAAGACTGGCGCTCATAACGAAGCAAAGCGGCTAAAGACCCCTCGGGCTGTCGCTGGGGTCCAGGTGGGGAGTGGCGATGGCAGCTCGTGCACGGGCGTGTTCCTGACGAGCACGGGGGAAAGCGCTCCTTCGCGGGCTTGGGCGAGCCGCACTTCATAGTTCACCCACGGCCCGCAGGAAGCCGCGCGCATCCTGGCCGAAGCCATCGACTGCGCCCGCCAGGGGCAGGAGGCGACGAGGCGGGGCCAATGTGGCACGCCTCGGGGCGGGACCAGCGGCTCGGTTGGCCCGATGACGAAAGGTGAATCTCGGGCCGGCAGGGAGTACACTTAGCCAGGAGGTCAGCAGATGAGAGTCAAGACGGTGTTGCTGCACGGTTTTCTGATCTGGCTCGTGACGTTCGCGGTCTCGTTCGCAATCTTCCCCCTGCGGACATCCAATCGACCGTTGTTTGAATCGATCATGCCGGTGGTCTTGGCGGCCTGCACTATGTTCTTCGCCAATCGGTACCACCGAAAGCGGCCTGAGGCGCCAGCGCGGGAGTGGTATGGAATCGGCCTCGTCTGGCTGGTGATGAACTGGCTGCTGGACGCTGCGCTCTTCTCGGGCGGGCCAATGAAGATGACCGTGGCCGAGTACTTCTCCGATATCGGCGTTACGTACCTGCTGATCCCGGTGATCGCCATAGGGGCAGGACAGCTAGGGCGCGCCTGGCCCGGCGCGCAACCGCTAAAATAGGTAGCTTCCGTATGTCCCTGCCCGAATCGGCCCGCGTCTACATCGCCGCCCAGATCGAGCGCATCCGGCGATTTCCGGCGAAGCAGAGAATCGTCTTCCCCGAGGGCGGCGACGCGCGCATTCTGGAAGGCGCGGCGCGGCTGGCTGCCGAGGGACTCGTCGAGCCGCTGCTCATCGGCCCGCCGCCGGCCGGCGCGCCCGCGGGGGTGACCTTCATCGACCCCGCCACCTCCCCGCTTGCCCGGAAGTACGCCGCGCTTTACCTCGAGCGACGCCGCGCCAAGGGCATCACGCAACTGGAGGCGGCCGAGATGGCCGCCCGCCCGTTGTGGCTGGCGGCGCTGATGGTCTCCGCCGGCGACGCCGACGGCACGGTGGGCAGCGCCGTTCACACCACCGCCGACACGGTGCGGGCCGACCTCCAGTGCATCGAGATGCGGACGGGCTTCCGCCGCCTCTCGAGCGTTCACATCATGGCGGTTCAGGACCGCCGCTACGGCCACGACGGGCTGCTGGCCTTCTCCGACGCCGCCATCCTGATCGACCCCTCCCCGGTGGAGCTGGCCGAGATGGCCATCGCCACGGCGCACACGGCCCGCGCGGTGTTCAACACCGAACCGATCGTGGCCCTGCTGTCCTTCTCCACCAAGGGCAGCGCCAGGCACCCCCAAGTGGACAAGGTGATCGAAGCTCTGCGGTACATCCGCCAGCGCGCCCCGGAACTGCACGTGGATGGGGAGCTGCAAGCCGATGCCGCGCTGGTCCCCTCCGTCGGGCAGTCCAAGGCTCCCGGCTCGACCGTGGCCGGGCGCGCCAACGTGTTGATCTTTCCCGACCTCAATTCCGCCAACATCGGCTACAAGCTGGTCGAACGGCTCGGCAATGGCGCTCTGCTGGCCGTGCTCTTCCAGGGCCTGTCCAGGCCGGCCAACATTGTTTCCCGCGGCTGTTCGGCCGAGGACGTCTACACCACGGCCATCATCACCGCAGTGCAGGCGGAGGGCGCCCGCTCCGCGTCGTCCTGAGCGCATGCTGCCTTTCAAGCTGGTCTACCATCCCGGTTACGACCTCCACCTCGGCGAGCACGTTTTCCCCACGCAGAAGTACCGCATGGCATGCGAGCGCCTGCTGGCGGAGGAGTTCGCCGAGCCCGAAGATTTCGTCGAACCCGCGCCGGCCAGCGACGAAGACCTGCTGCTGGTGCACGAGCCGGGATGGATCCGGCGCCTGAAGACCGGCACGCTCAGCTTGATGGAAATCCTCAAGCTCGAAATGCCGTACTCGCGCGAGATGGTGGAGGCGTTCTGGCTGGCCGCCGGCGGCACCATGCTCGCCGGCCGGCTGGCGTTGCGCGACGGCATTGGCTTCAATATCGGCGGCGGTTTCCATCACGCCTTTCCCGGACACGGGGAAGGCTTCTGCGCGATCCACGACATCGCCGTGGCGATCCGGCGATTGCAGCGGGAAGGCCAGATCGAGCGTGCCATGGTGGTGGACTGCGACGTGCACCAGGCCAACGGCACGGCCGCCATCTTCGGCCGCGACAGGAGCGTCTTCACGCTGTCCATCCACCAGTTCGGGAACTACCCGGCGCGCAAACCCGCCTCGGACATCGACATTCACCTGGCCGACGAGACCGGCGACGAGGAGTACCTGGAGCGGCTGCGGGAGGTCCTCGGGCCGGCGCTGGCCGCCCACCGCCCCCAGTTGCTGGTCTACGTGGCCGGCGCGGACCCCTACTACCAGGACCAGTTGGGCGGACTCTCGCTGACCCTGGAGGGACTGGAGGCGCGTGACCGGCTGGTGCTGGGGACGGCGCTGACGGAGAAGGTCCCGGTCTCAATCGTGCTCGCCGGCGGCTACGCCATCGACCTCGAGGACACCGTCACCATCCACGTCAACACGGCCCGCGTGGCGCGCGAGATGCTCGAGCGGGTGGGCTGGGCCAAGAAGGGAGACAGATGAGAATCTCCAGCGTGCGCTGCTTCCTGATGTCGTACTCCCTCCCCGAGCCCCTGAAGTTGCCGTTCTACGGCGGGGAACGCACCATCATCAAGCGCGACGCGATGCTCATCCGCGTCGAGACCGACAACGGGCTGGTGGGCTACGCTCCGGGCCAGGGCAGCGAGAGGGCCAGGGACGCCATCGAAAGGGAAGTCGCGCCTTTTCTGACGGGCCGGACGCTGGCCGACCCGGACGCCTTGCGCGTGCTGTTCATGCAAGGCCCGGGGCAGGACGCGGGGCTCGGCAGAATCTACTGCGCGGTGGAAGTGGCGCTCTACGACCTGCTGGGGAAGGCGCTGGGCGTGCCGGTCTCGGAGCTGCTGGGCGGGCGGGTGCGCGACCGCATCCGGCTGTACGGCAGCGCCGGTATGTACATGCCGCCGGAGAAGTACGCCCAGGAAGCCGCGGCCGTCGCCCGGATGGGTTTCCCGGCCTACAAGATGCGGCCCGCGCTGGGGCCGGAGCGGGACCTGGAGACCGTCCGCCTGATGCGCGAGGCCACCGGTCCGGACTTCGACCTGATGATAGACGCGCACGCCTGGTGGCGCATGGGCGACCTGAGCTACTCCTTCGAGACCGTCGAGCGCCTGGCGCGCGAGATGGCCGCCTACCGCATCGCCTGGCTGGAGGAGCCGTTGCCGCCGGAAGATCATGCCGCCTACGTCCGGCTGAAGGAGCGCGACCTGGCGCCGCTGGCCAGCGGCGAGCACGAACCCAGCGATGACAGCTTCCTGGAGCTGATCCAGAGTCACGCCGTGGACTACGTTCAGATGGACATCGTCTGCCAGGGCGGATACCCCACGGGGCGGTTGCTGCTGAGCGAGATCGCTCGGGAAGGGCTCCGGTTCGCCTTCCACAGTTGGGGTACCGCACTGGAGGTCGCCGCCGCCGCCCAGCTTGGCATTTGCTGGCCGGAGATGGTGGCCGAGTGGCTCGAATACCCGGTGCACGCGACGCCCTCGCGCCCCGGCATGTACCCCTTCCCGCTGGCCGAGGAGATCCTCAGACAGCCGCTCGAGATCCACAAAGGTGAGCTGGTGGTCCCGCGCCAGCCCGGCTTGGGCGTCGAGGTGGACGAGGCGGTGATTGAGCGCTACCCCTGGGTGCCGGGGCCGTGGTCCAGTTTCCGGCTGGAGCAGCCGCCGGGGACTTGGCACGTGACCTCGGACCACAGCGTGAAGTGGGCGGGGCGGGGGTAGGGGAACAGGCGGTCCGTCCCCACGTTTCCTGTTATGCTGGAGTACTCAGCATGCTCATCGAGATTCTGGCGGGGGCCGCCTGCGCGGCTGCCGGGGCCATGGCCTATGGCGTGCGCGGGCGCTCCGCAGGGTGGTTCGGGCCTTCGGTGTGGCGCGGTCCGGACGACCAGCGGGCCGTGGCGCTGACCTTCGACGACGGCCCCAGCGAATCCACCGTGCCACTGCTGGATCTGCTGGAGCGGCACCAGGTGCGGGCCACGTTCTTCCAGTGCGGCCTGAACGTCGAGCGGCTGCCGAAGGTCGCCCGCGAGGTGGCCGCCAGGGGGCACGAGCTCGGCAACCACAGCCACACCCACCCTCGGTTTTACTTGCGCTCCAGCCGGTTTCTGTTCCGCGAGCTGGAGCGGGCGCAGGACGCCATCGGCGCAGCCACCGGTTTGACGCCGACGCTGTTCCGCGCCCCCTGCGGCACCCGCTGGCCGGGCTTGGGCCAGGCGCAGGACCGGCTGGGCCTGCTGGGGGTGATGTGGACCGTCAGCGGCAGGGATTGGGCGTTGCCTGCCCCGGGGATCGCCCGGCGGCTGATGCGCGGCGCCCGCAACGGCGCTATCCTCTGCCTGCACGATGGCTGCGAGGTGCAGCCCCAACCGGATGTTCGCCACATGCTGGAAGCCGTCGCCCGGGTGATTCCCGAGCTGGAGGCGCGCGGCTTCCGTTTCGAGACCGTCAGCGAGTTACTATGTCCGAGGAACTGACCCAGAGAGTGATTTCGGTCATCGCTACCGCACAGAAGATTCCGCCCGAGAAGGTTACCATCGACAGTACGTTCGAGGAACTGGGAATCGATTCCCTGGACGGCGTCAGCATCCTGTTCGCGCTGGAGAACGAGTTCAACATCAACATCCCGGACGACAAGGTGGAAGGTGTCCGCAGCGTGCGGCAGATGGTGGAAAGCCTGGGGCAGGTGGTTGGCGGCGGCGGGCCGGAGGCCGTTCCCGCGGCGCAGTCGTAGGCCATGGGCGCGCGGCGGGTCGTCGTCACGGGGATCGGTGTGGTCTCGGCGCTGGGGCTGGACGCCCGCCAGTTCTGGCAGGCGCTCAGCGAGGGCCGCTCGGGCATCGCGCCCATCCAACTGGTGGACACGGGCACGCTGCGGTTCTCGAACGGCGCCGAAGTGCGCGGTTTCGATCCTGCGCAGCACTTCAGCCCCAAAGAACTTGATCTGCTGGACCGCTTCGCGCAGCTCGGGGTGGCGGCGGCGCGCGAGGCCGTCCGCGATGCGGGTCTCGAGTGGACGCCGGAGCTGCGCGACCGCGCGGCCATCGTCACCGGGAACTGCAATGGCGGACAGACCACCGAGGACGAAGGCTTCGTCGATCTCTACCGCAAGAACCGTTCGCGGGTGAACCCCATGACCATCCCGCGCACCATGGGCAACGCCGCGGCCAGCCGCATCTCGATGGAGTACGGCATCACCGGGCCGAGCTACACCATCTCGACGGCCTGCGCCTCCTCGACGCACGCAATCGGGCAGGCCTTCTGGCTGGTGCGGCACGGGCTGGCCGAGTTGGCCGTCACGGGCGGCAGCGAGGCGCCGTTCAGCCTGGGGAACCTCAAGGCCTGGGAGGCGCTGCGCGTGGTCTCGCCGGACACTTGCCGGCCGTTCTGTCGCGATCGCCGCGGCATGATCCTGGGCGAAGGCGGCGCCATGCTGGTGCTGGAGCCGCTGGAGGCGGCCGTGGCCCGCGGCGCGCACGTCTACGCGGAGGTGGTGGGCTTCGGGATGTCGGCGGACGCGCACCACATCACGCAGCCCTCGGTGGAAGGGCCGGCCAAGGCCATGCGTGCGGCGCTGGAAGACGCCCGTCTGAAGCCCGACCAGGTGGGCTACATCAACGCCCACGGCACCGGGACCCTGGCCAACGATCCCACCGAGGCCAGCGCCATCCGCGCAGTCTTCGGCGCGCACGCCGACCGCCTGGCGGTCAGCTCGACCAAGTCCATGCACGGCCACGCGCTGGGCGCGGCCGGGGCGCTGGAGGCCATCGCCGCGGCGCTGGCGCTGGAACGGGGGCTGTTGCCGCCCACGGCCAACTTCACGACGCCTGATCCGGCCTGCGACCTGGACGTGGTGCCCAACACCGCCCGCGCCGCCCAGGTCGAGTACGCGCTATCGAACTCGTTTGCTTTTGGCGGCCTGAATGCCGTGCTGGCCTTCCGGCGGCGGGATTGAGCACTGGCCCAGCCGCAGAGCTTCCCGATACATCCCGGTGACGTGGTAGCCCACCATCCACACGGAGCCTTTGTTGTGATCCTGGACGCTGCGCGGGCTGCGGGGATCGTAGGACCGGTACCAGCCGCCGAACTCCGGGTCGATGAAGTGCTGCTGGACTAACTGGAGCGACCTGGCGAACGGGCCCCAGAGGTCGCCGCGTTTTCGCAGCACGGCGTAGTGCGCGAGCGCGCGCAGCGCCTCGGCCTGCTCCCACCAGCCCTTCGGGCCGGGACGCACGTTACCGTCGTAATCGCCGCGCGAGAAGATGCCCCCCGCCTCGGCGTCGTGGGCCACCTTCATCCCGTAGTTCAGCAGGCGTTCGCCGGTTTTGAGGAAGCGCTGGGGAAGACCTTTCTCGACCGCACGGCTCAGCAGGAAGGCCCACTCGAACTGGTGGCCGAGCTCGAGGTAGCCGCGGCGGTCGGGAGGGAGCGGCTTCCAGCTCTCATCGAACAATTCCGGCAGGTAGCCGCCCTCGGGTTGGAAGAGCCGCCCGAAGATGGCGTCCGCGAGCGCCAGGGCCTCCTCGAAGACCGCTTCCGAACCGGTTACGTCGTGAAGCGCCAGGAGCGCCTCGAACAAGTGCATCAGAGGGTTCTGCGAGTTGGTCCCGCGCACCTGGCTGAAGTCGCGGGTGGTCCGGGGCTTGAAGAAGCCCGCCGGATCGCGGAGATGCGCTTTCATGTCTGCCCAAGCCTGGAGGGCAGCCTGGCGGAAGCGCTCCTCGCCGGTGACACGCACGGCGTGCGAGAGGCCGAAGATCGCGAAGGCGTGGCCGTAAGTGTCCTTGGACGCGTCGAGTGGTTCGCCTTCGGGTGAGACGCTGTAGAAGAGGCCGCCGTGCTCCGGATCGCGGAAGCGCGCCAGCAGGAAGTCGGCCCCCTGGGTGACGGCCTCCAGGTAAGCCTTCTGGCGCGTGAGCTCGTAGCCCGTGGCCAGCACGTAGAGGAGGCGCGACTGCGAAACGAGCGTGGCGGTCTGCCGTCCCACGGGCTGCCACTGGCGATCAAGCGAGGGCTGAAAGAAGCCGCTGGGGGTGACCACGGCGGCGCGCCAGTGGCCCACCTCTTCGAGGATGGCCTTCCGGAACCAGTCGCAGTCGAGGTGCGGCCCGGCTGCCGCGGCCAACAGGAAACCCCAGGTGAGGGCCGCGACCATGCGTCAAGGGTATCACTGGCGGCGGCGGGGGTAGCGGATGGCGGATGAGCGGCGATTCCAACTGGATGACATGCTGGCCGGGCCGGTATTGAGAAACCTAAAGTCACAGCTTAGAATTCTCATATGCGGTTTTCACCGCCAAGGCGCTGGAGGTGGATTTGAATCACCGTCTGACAACCGCTCTGTCGGAGCGCATCAGTATCCCGCTGGCAAGTGTTTGCTGGCGGGCAGGACAGCAGTGTGAGACAATTCCTATCGTATGCCGGCCGAACGAAGGCACTTTTTCGTCAGCTATAACCACCGCGACAAGGGGTGGGCCGAGTGGATTGCCTGGCAACTCGAGAATGCCGGGTACTCCACTTACATCCAGGCATGGGATTTCGGCCCCGGCTCCAACTTCGTGCTGGAAATGCAGAAGGGGGCCGAGCGCTCCGAACGAACGATCGCGGTCCTTTCTCCCAACTACCTGCGCTCGCAATTCACCCAGCCGGAGTGGGCCGCCGCCTTCGCCCAGGACCCTGCCGGGCAGCGCCGCACGCTCGTGCCCGTGCGGGTGGCCGACTGCGAGCTAGCGGGCCTGCTCTCGCAGATCGTCTACATCGACCTGGCCGGACTGAACGAGGACGCAGCGCGCCAGCGCCTGCTGGAGGAGATCAGGCCCAGGCCCGGCAGCAGGCGTCCCGCCCAGGAGCCGGTCTTTCCGGCCGGGGCTTCCGGCGCAGGCCCCGCCAAGGCCGCCGCGGCGCCGGCAGTTTTCCCCGGCACCGCCAACCCCTACTTGCCCTGGACCCCCAGCGGGGACCGCTTCGCCGGCCGCCGCGAGCTGGTCCGCCGACTGGAAGCCGCTCTGGAGGAGGCCCGCAGCATTTCGCTGGTCGGGGACTGGCGCATCGGCAAAACCAGTATGTTGCTGCGCTGGCAGCGCGAGGTGGAGAGCCGCGGGCGCGTCGTTCGCTGGCTCGACGGCGAGAAGCGGGAGGGAGCGTCGCTGGCCGCGTTTGTGTCCGCCATTACGGGCAACGCGTGCCCCCCCGAAGCCGACCCGGCCGCCGACGCCCTCGACCGTTGGGTGGCCACGGTTTCCCAACCGGGTCTGCCCCCGTTGATTCTCGTCGATGAAACGGACTGCCTGGTGGAGCGTTTCGACTATCGTTTCTTCGAGCGCATTCGCGGCATGTTGGGCCGGCTCGCCTGGGTCTTCGCCTCCCGCCAGGAGTTGGACGTGCTGTTCGGGAGGAGCGGCCGCGGCTCCCCGCTGGCCAACCGGCTGGAAATCCAGTGGCTCGCCCTGGTCGGGCCCGAGGCCGCGGACGAGATCATTGGCTGGGGCCGGGGAGTCCTCACCACAGATGACGCCGCCCTGATGCGGCAATGGGCCGGACGCCATCCGTTCTACCTCCAGCTTCTGGGTCATCACCTCTTCGACGCGAAGCACGAGGGCGGAACGACGGAGGATGCCTTGGACCGCTTCCGCACGGAAGCCTCGGCGCGCTTGCGGAGCCTCTGGAACGCGCTCGAGGACCGGGACCGCCAGGCGCTCCGAGACAGCCCGTTCACTCCAACCCGGCGTCACAGGCTCCGAACGCGGGGCCTGGTGACCCGAGAGGGCAACCCCTTCGGCGACGTACTCACCCAGTGGATGCAAGAGGAGTCATGAGGCCGGACCAGCAGGCGTTCCCCGGTTTGCTGCGCTTCGCATGGATGTTCTTCATGCAGCCGGTCTCGCTGCACCGGTGGCTGGTTTCTCTTGGCGTGGATCCCGAATCCCGCCCTTGGAAGTTGTGGCGCTCGGCCAACCGGTCCGACCGGCTCTATTTGCTCCGGAGCAGCGTGATCCTGTTCGTGATCACCCCGCTCGCCGCCCACACACTGGCAGGGAGCAGCGCGCTACTCGGCGTTGCGGTGTCTTGGGACCGCGTGGCTGTTGACGTGGCTGTGGGCGTGGCTTTTGGCGTGGCTGGTGGCGTGGCTGGTGGCGTGGCTGTTGGCGTGGCTTTGGGCGTGGCTTTGGGCGTGGCTTTGGGTCTGCCTTTGGGGGTGCCTTTGGGCGTGGTTTTGGGCGCGACTACTGGCGTGGCTTTGGGCGCGGCTAGAGGCGTGGGTAGGGGCGTGGCTGAGCGCGTGCCTTTTGGCCTGGCTTTCGGCGTGACTGCTGGCGTGGCTCTCGGCGTGGTTAGTGGTGTGGCTAGGGGCGTGGCCGGTGGCGTGGCTTTTGGCGTGGCTGTTGGCGTGGCTGCCGTCGTGAGCTATCTCCGTCTGCCGATCTTCTGCCTGGAGGTGCTTGCCCAGACAGCGCTCTACCTGAGTAAGGGCCTGAAACCCGCACGCACCTTGCGGTTCTCCCCGGTCCTGTACCACGAACTCAGCTACGTTCCCCATCCCTTCCTTGCGCGGCACATCGAGGCAACCGCCCCTCAAGATCCCGAGTTGGCGCGGCGCGTGTTGGAAGCCTGCGCCATCGCGCCGGGCCAGCGGCGCGCCGGTCGGATCGCTCTCGCCCGCCTCCAGGCTCATGAGCTCGAATCCCTCGCCCGCGGCCACCAGTTCCCGCCCCTCGCAGAGCTTCGGGGGCTTTGGCTTCCTGGGGTTGCAGGTGCCGATCCGCTGCTGTTGAGCTTCCGCGAGGCGGCCCGCTATCTGGCTGCGGCTGTGGGAGCCTCCGTGCCCTACCATCGCATCGAGCACTTGGGGCGTGCGGAGGAGTCGCTCATTGCCACCCAGAACCAGCTCATGGCAGGTAGCTCGCACCTCGCGCGCGCTCTCACCGGGACGCTGGCCGCTTGGCGCTCGATCGTCGCCGGCCTCCTCCAGGAAGCCGAGGCTGCCGCCGCCCATGCCCTCCCTAATCCCTTCCGGGCCGGCGAGCCCCTGACGCCGGAGCTTGGCCGCGAGGTCTTTCGCGGCCGCGAGCACCTCATCAGGCAGATTGAAGCCCTGCTCGCCGATCCGGGCCACAGCGCTTCGCTCGTTCTTCTCGGACCGCGCCGCTGCTGCAAAACCTCGCTGCTCCAGATGCTGCCGGCGCTGCTGCCGGATGCGCAGTGCGTCTTCTTCGACCTTCAGGACAACCCGGCCGCTTCGGCCGCGGCGTTCTTTCAGGCGCTGGCCCGCCGCGCCCAGGAGCAAGCGCAGCGCGACCGCCGGCTGACCATTCCTCCGCTCCCCGATAAGCCGCCGCTCGAGGCCGCCGCGGAGTGGCTGAACCAGCTCGAAGCGCTTCCCGGCGATCATCGCATCCTCATCGCCATCGACGAGTTCGAGCGCTTGGAAGCACTCTTCCCCGGCGACCGCCGTGAGCTGCTCCAGTTGATGGGGCTGTTCCGCGCCACCATCCAGCACCGGCGCAGAGTGCGCCTGCTGGTCTCCGGCGCCGCGCCCTTCGACGAGCTGGACCGCATGTGGGACGACCACTTCATCAACACCCGCGAGCTGCGCCTCACCCATTTGGATGAGCCGACCGCCCTCGCTCTCCTCACCCGCCCCATCCCGGCCTTCCCGCCTGAGGCCATTCCGCAGGAGGTGGCCGGTGCAGTCTATGCCCGCACCGGCGGCCAGCCGTACCTGCTGCAACTGTACGGTTCGCTGCTTGTGACTCGCCTCAACGACCAGGAGCGGCGCGGCTCCACGCCCGAGGACATTCCGGCAGTCGAAGAAGAAGTACTCGCCCAAGCGGCTGCGTATTTCCGATACACGTGGGGCGACGCGCCCCAGGAAGCCCGGCCGGCGCTGGCGGCCCTAGCCCAAGGGCAGACTCCCGATCTCGCTCCGCGGACACGCCGGTGGCTCGAGCGCCGCTGCTTGCTCAGCCCGGAGGGCCGCCTCCAGATTCCCGTCCTCGGGCGCTGGATCCGCGAACAAGTGCTGGGTTGAGACAGCGACGAACGGCTTCCTCACCGGACGCACCCAGATGACGGCCCGGCGGCGCCGGCGTAGAATAGGTGCGATGGCGACAACCGGAGAAAGCGTTTCACGGCGAGGGTTTGTGCTGACGGCTGCGTCGGCGGCGCGGGTGGCGGGGGCCAGCGAGCGCATCCGCCTGGGCATCATCGGCACGGGCGGGCGCGGGTCGTACCTGATGAGCATTGCCAACAAGCTGGGCGGCATCGAGTGGGTGGCGGTGTGCGATGCCTGGGATGAGCGCTGCCACAAAGCGGCGCAGATCGCCGGCGCGCCGGTCAAGGAGTACACCGACTACCGCCGGCTGTTGGATCACCGCGACATCGACGGGGTGATCGTGGCCACCTGGGACAACATGCACGCCGAGATCACCGTCGCGGCCTGCCGCGCAGGCAAGGACGTGTTCGTCGAAAAGCCTATGACCTCGCTGCCCATGCAGGGCCATGCAGTGGTGCAGGCGGCGCGCCAGCACCAGCGCATCGTGCAGGTGGGCACGCAGCAGCGCAGCATGGCCAACTTCATCGAGGCCAAGCAGCGCTTCATCGACAGCGGTCGCATCGGGCAGGTCAACATGGTGCGCACCATCTGGAACGCCAACCGCGGGTACCTGGAGAAGGCGCCGCCCGGGATGGAGCGGAAACCGCCGGGGCTCGATTGGAACGCCTGCCTGGGCTGGCTGCCCAAGATCCCCTGGGATCCCCAGCGCTACTTCAACCGCTTCGCCTACTGGGATTTCTCGACCGGCGGGCAGACCGGCGGCCTGTTCGTGCACATGGTGGATGTAGTGCACTGGTACCTGGGCCTGCATCAGGCGGTGTCGGCGGTGGCGCTGGGCGGCATCTACCGCTACGACGACGGCCGCGACACCCCGGACAACATCAACGCCATTGTCGAGTACCCCAACAAGCTGAACGTGACCTTCGAAGCCACCATCACCGACCTGATCCCGAAGGAGTCGGCCACCATCGTCTTTCTGGGCTCGGGCGGGCGCCTGGCGATCTTCCGCGGCGGCTACCGCTTCATCCCGGCCGAGAAGGACGCCCCCGAGATCACCGCGGGCGGCGCGCCCGAATCCGATCACATGGCCAACTGGCTGGAGTGCATGCGCACGCGCCGGCAGCCCAACTGTGACGCGGTCGAGGGGCACTACTCCTCGCTGGCCTGCCACCTGCTCAACATCGCCTATCAGAAGAAGAGCCGGGCTCTCTGGCAGAAGGAGTGGGACGTATGAGGCGGCCCGCCGCTTTTGTCTTGTTGCTGCTGGCCGGCGCCTGGGTCGCGCAGTGCGCCGCTCCGATCCGGGCGCTGATCTTCTCCGGGCGCAACAACCACGACTGGCCTGTGACGACGCCCTACCTGAAGAAGATACTGCTCGATACCGGCCGCTTCGAGGTGCGCGTCACCGAGGAACCCGCGGGGACGACCGCCGCCACGCTGGCCGGCTACGACGTGCTGGTGCTGGACTACAACGGCCCGCGCTGGGGCGAGGCGACCGAGAAGGCCGTCGCGTCGTTCGTGCGATCCGGCAAGGGCCTGGTGGCCGTGCACGCGGCCAGCTACGCTTTCGGGGGCCTGCGCGTGCTGGGTGAGCGTATGACGCGCACGGACATCATCGAGCCCCCGTGGCCGGCCTACGCCGAGATGCTGGGGGCCTCGTGGTCGGAGGCGGAGCCCAGGACCGGCCACGGCCAGCGGCACTCCTTCCGCGTGAAGTTCGTGGACCGCGCGCATCCCATCGCGCAGGGCCTGCCCGAGACGTTTGTCGCCACCGACGAGCTGTATCACAACTTCCGGATGCGGCCGGGCGTGCACATCCTGGCCACCGCCTTCGACGACCTCAAGATGAAAGGCACCGGCAAAGACGAGCCCATGCTGTGGACCGTGAGCCACGGGCAGGGCCGCGTGTTTCACACGGCGCTGGGGCACGACCTGGCGGCCATGCAGGAGCCCGGGTTCAGAGTGACCTTCGCGCGCGGGACCGAGTGGGCGGCCACCGGCGCGGTCACGCTGCCGGCCACGCCCGAGGCCAAGCCGGCCGCTCCGCCGGTGCGGGCGCAGATAGTCACCGGCGGCCACGACCACGAGCTGTCTTTCTACGCCGTCTTCGAGGACGACGACCGCATAGCGGTCACCGTCAACCCGCACCCCAACGCTTACGGCCGCGACTTGCGCAAGCGCGTGGATGTGCTGGTGCTCTACGACATGGTGCAAGAGATCCCCGAGGCCCAGAAGCAGAGCCTCCAGGAGTTCCTGGAGAGCGGCAAGGGCCTGGTGGCGCTGCACCACACTATCGCCAGCTTCAACGGCTGGCCGTGGTGGTACGAGGAGGTCATCGGAGGCAAGTACCTGTTGAAGCCCGAGGGCGGGCGAGCGGCCTCGACGTACAGGCACGACGAGGAGATGTTCGTGAAGCCCGTGACCGAGCATCCCGTCCTGGCGGGCATCGGCCCGCTGCACGTGCGGGATGAGGCCTACAAAGGCAAATGGATCTCGCCCCAAGTCCAGGTGCTGCTCACCACCGACAACCCCAACGACGACGGCCCGGTGGCCTGGATCAGCCCGTACCGGAAGTCGCGCGTCATCTATATCGAGCTGGGCCACGACCACTTCAGCCACCAGCACCCCGGCTACCGCGCGCTGGTCCGGCAGGCCATCCTGTGGGCGGCGGGGAAGCTGGGAAAGGAGTAGCCGTCGGCTGCACGGTGTACTGGCCGTCTTCGGTGATGCGGAAGGCGGTGCCGGGATTAGGGTCCCCGCCGGCCCAATTGGCGGGGCGCTGCACCGCCGCCCAGGGGATGCGGAGCATGTCGTTGCCCAGGCTGCGCCAGTCGCCGAACCAGCGGCCGGGCGAGAAGTTGATGAAGCCGTGCGAGGTGATCAGCCCGAGGTTCTTCAGGGCCACCGGATCGGCGGCGGTGGAGCCGTCCTCGGGCCAACGCACGTAGTCCTCGCCCTCGTTGTGCAACGAGATGTACTTCACGGGCAGGCCCTCGACGTTACGCAGGAACTTCACCCACTCGATAATGTAGTGTCCTGTCTCGCAAGTTCGTTGACAATAGGCACTATTGCGGCCGACAGGCTGAAGGCCTGTCCCTGGAGTTTCTACATTTCTCTGCTCAAGGGTGGTGACTCCTGTGTGGGACAGGCG
>CAZIRH010000053.1:0-16562 GCA_964541065.1 uncultured Solibacteraceae bacterium | reverse complement strand
GATCTTCGAGACCTCGTGGGAGGTGCGGAAGCCGTCGAAGAAGTGCAGGAAGGGCACGCGGGACTCCAGCGTGGCGGCCTGGGCGATGAGGGCGAAGTCCTGGGCCTCCTGGACGCTGTTCGAGGCCAGCAGGGCGAAGCCGGTGGTGCGGCAGGCCATCACGTCGCCGTGATCGCCGAAGATCGACAGGGCGTGGGTAGCCACTGTGCGCGCCGAGACGTGGATGGTCGCCGAGGTCAGCTCACCGGCGATCTTGAACATGTCCGGGATCATCAGCAGGAGGCCCTGCGCGGCGGTGAAGGTGGTCGAAAGGGCGCCACCCTGTAGCGCGCCGTGGAGCGCTCCGGCGGCTCCGGCCTCGCTCTGCATCTCGATGACGGTGGGTATGGCGCCCCAGATGTTGGGTCTCTTCTTGGCGGACCATTCGTCCGCCCACTCGCCCATAGGGGAGGAGGGAGTGATGGGGTAAATGGCGCAGACTTCGTTGACGTGGTACGCCGCGTAAGCCGCCGCCTCGTTGCCGTCAATGGTGACTTTGGGTCTGGTCATGGGAGTCTGATCTCTTCCTGGTGTGGATACATCGGCCCGAATGCGTGGGGACGTTAAATTCAAGTATAGGACGTTTGGGTGCACACGGGGCGGCCGCGCCCCAGGGCACCGCCACGCCGCACCCGCGCCAGTGGGGGCGCCGACGCCAATTCGGGTACAATCGGGCCATGGGAGGGATTCTGCTGTGGCTGGCCGTGGCCTGGCAGGCCCCGCCAGCCGTTGACCCCCTTCAGGCCATCCTGGCCCGGGTGGCCGAAGAGGCTGAGGTCTTCGAGTCGGCGGCCGCCAACCTGACGGCAGAGGAAGCCTTCCAGCAGCGCGCGCGGAAGGCGGCGCGGCGCTTCCGGCCCCGGTTCGGCGCGGCGGCCGCACAGATTCCCAAGCCCGAGTACCAGACGCGGGAGATCGTCTCCGAGTACGGCTACTCGGTGCTGCGGGAAGCCCGGGGTCAGATCCATGAGTTCCGCCAGGTGGTCTCGGTGGACGGCCGGCGGGTCGCGAATCGGGACGAAGCGCGCGAGACGCTGGTGAAGGGCCTGCTGTCCGGTGACGACCGGGTGAAGAAGCGCATGCTGGAGAAGTTCAAGAGGCACGGGCTGACGCAAGCCGCCACCGACTTCGGGCAGATCATCCTGCTGTTCGGGCGCCGCCAGTTGGGAGACTACAGCTTCAGCCTGGCGCGGAGCGAGCGAATCGGGGCTGACCCGGTGCAAGTGCTGGGCTTCAAGCAGACCGGCGGAGGCGGGTCGCTGCTGATCTTCCAAGGCCGCACGGCCATCCACCAACCCCTGGAAGGGGAAATCTGGGTGCGCCAGCCGGACGGGCTGCCGTTGCGGATCACGCTCAAGTCGGCGCGGCAGGCGGAACAGGTCTGGATCCGGGACGAAGCGACCGTGGATTACGTGATGAGCCAGCACGGGGTGCTGGTGCCGGCCTCGGTGGTGCACCGGCAGCACGCGGGCAAGGAGTTGGTGGTGGAGAACCTGTTCCGGTACTCGACGTTTCACAAGTTCGCGGTCCAGGCGGAGGTGAAATTCAATTGAGGGGCGACGCGACTCCGGGCTACCGGTTTTGGGAGGTGCAACCCCTTTTGGCGGGGTGTGATACAATTCTCGGTAGACGGAGTGGCCGGGTCGATATGGTGGATTGCAACCGGCGCACTTGACTTGGCGTCTATACTAGAGAGGGTGGAGCTTGCTCGCGCCGCCAGGTGCAGGCGAGCCGAGCACGGATGACGGACATGCCCGGGCAAGAGAAACAGGCGCCGCGGCCGGCGACGGAGCAAGCAGCCAGAAGTGCGCGCCCGCCAGGTGACGAGCACCTGGACCGGCTTCTGCCCGCCTCGCTGCAGGAGCCGTGGTGGTCGTCCCTGTTCCGCAACGTCAGGGACCTGATCCGCCCGCCCAAGTTGCCGCCCCTGGTAGTGACCTCCAAGCCCGTGGTGGTGAAGGACATCTGGGGCGAGTACAGGTACGGCAAGCAGGCGGGCACCTCCTCGGTGCTGATCCACATCGGGGTGGCGGTCCTGTTGTTCACGGTGGGCACCAGCCGCACGGTGCAGCAGTCGCTCAAGCAGGCGGTCAGCATCGTGGCTCCGGACCTCGCTCCCTACGTTCCCGACGCCAAGCCCAAGCCCGAGCAGATGGGCGGGGGCGGAGGCGGCGGGGACCGCTCGCCGCTGCCGCCCAGCAAGGGACGCGCGCCCAGACCAGCCTTGCGGCAGTTCACGCCACCGATGGCGGTGGTGAACAACCCCAATCCCAAGCTGGTGATGGAGCCCACGCTGATCATTCAGCCGGACGTCCAGCTTCCCAACGTGAACATGCCCAACTACGGCGACCCGTTTGCCAAGGTGGGTCCACCCTCGAATGGTCCGGGCTCTGGCGGCGGGATCGGCACGGGTTCGGGCGGAGGGATCGGTCCGGGCCGAGGTCCAGGATTCGGCCCGGGCGAGGGCGGCGGCATCGGGGGCGGAGTCTACCGCGTGGGGGGCGGAGTCTCCCAGCCGATCCTGGTCAAGAAGGTCGAGCCGGAATACTCGGAGGAGGCGCGCAAGGCCAAGTTTCAGGGGACGGTGATTCTGTCGATCATCGTGGATGAAGCGGGTCTGCCGCGCAACATTCGGGTGCTGCGGCCGCTGGGCCTGGGGCTGGACGAGAAGGCCATCGAAGCGGTGCAGAAGTGGCGGTTCCGCGCGGCTTACAAAGATGGCAAGCCGGTGGCCGTGTACGCCAACGTGGAAGTGAACTTCCGGCTGCTGTAAGGCCCTCGCGGACACTCACCGCTCACCAGAAAACAGGGCGCATCAGGCTGTCCCTTTCCCCACCTGCCTACACCCGCTCGACGTCGCGGATGCCCGAGACGCGGCGCAGGGCGGAGATGATGCGCTGGAGCTGCTTGTTGTCGCGGACCTCGATGGTCATGTCCGCGACCGCGGCGTCGCCCCAAGTGGCGTCCTGCTTGGCTTCCAGGCTGCGGATATTCGAGTTCTCGTCGGAGAGCACCTTGGTGAGGTCGTTGAGCATGCCGGGGCGGTCGTCCATGTGAACGACCATCTTGACGGGGAAGGGCTCGCCCGGGCCGCGCCCCCACTCGACCTCGATCCGGCGCTCGACCTCGTAGAGGAGGTTCTGGACGTTGGGGCAGTTGGTGGAATGCACGGCTACGCCCTTGCCGCGGGTGACGTAGCCGACGATGGGCTCGCCGAGGATGGGGTTGCAGCACTTGGCGCGGTAGACCATCAGATCATCTACTCCCTGGACGCGGATGGCCAGCCCGCCGGAAAGGGCCCCGGGCGGCGGGACGGTGGCGGCCGGCCCACGCGCGGGTTCCTCGGCGGGGGGCTCGGCGATCCCAGGGGAGACCTTCTGAAGGATCTTGCGCGGGGAGAAGCGGCCGTAGCCGAGGGCCGCGTACAGGTCGTCGCTCTTGGCAAAGCCGTACTCGCCGGCCACCCCCTCGAGGTTCTCGCGGGTGATTCTGGCCAGTTGCACGCCCAGGCGTCGGGCCTCCCGCTCGAGGAGCTTCTGGCCGATCTCGATGGCGCGGGCGCGCTCGGCGGCGTTGATGACCGCCTTGATCTTCTGGCGGGCGCGGGGAGTCTTGATCAAGGCCAGCCAGTCCTTGCTGGGCAGGTGGCCGGGCTGGGTGAGGATCTCGATGACATCGCCGTTGCGGAGCGTGTGCTTGAGGGGAACGATCCTGCCGTTGACCTTGGCGCCGACGCAATTGTGGCCGACCTGGGTGTGGATGGCGTAGGCGAAGTCGATGGGGGTGGCGTCGCGAGGGAGGACGATGACCTTGCCGCGGGGCGTGAAGGTGTAAACCTCGTCGCGGTAGAGGTCCACCTTGAGGGTGGAGATGAACTCGCCGGGATCGCGCATGTCCTGGATCCACTCGAGCAAGGAGCGGAGCCAGACCACGCGCTGGTCCTCCTGGCCCTCGCCGCGGCTGCCCTCCTTGTACTTCCAGTGGGCGGCGATGCCCTGCTCGGCCACGCGGTGCATCTCCTCGGTGCGGATCTGCACCTCGAAGCTCTGGCCCCCGGGCCCGATGACCGAGGTGTGCAGCGACTGGTAGAGGTTGGGGCGGGGGATGGCGATGAAGTCCTTGATGCGGCCGGGGATGGGGTGCCACTCGTGGTGGATGACCCCCAGGGCGGCATAGCAGTCCTTGACGCTGTCGGTGATGATGCGCACGGCCAGCAGGTCGTAGACCTGCTCGATGGGGATGTGCTGGCGCTTCATCTTCTGGTAGACGGAGTAAGCGCGCTTGACCCGGCCCTCCACCCGGGCGGAGACGCTCTCGCGGAGCAGCACCTCCTGGATGGCTTGCTGGATGTGGCTGAGGAAGTCGCTGGTGGCCTGGCGGTGTGATTCGATGGCCCGGAGGATCTCGGCGTGGGCCTCGGGTTCGAGGTGGCTGAAAGCCAGGTCCTCGAGCTCGCCGCGCATGCGCCCCATGCCCAGGCGGTGGGCGATGGGAGCGTAGATCTCGAGCGTTTCCTGGGCGATGCGGTGACGGCGGTCGGGATCCTTCAGGTGCGCCAGGGTGCGGATGTTGTGCAGCCGGTCGGCCAGCTTGACGATGACCACGCGGACATCATCCACCATGGCCAGGAGCATCTTGCGGACGCTCTCGGCCTGGCGCTCCTCGCGGGAGTAGAACTTGAGCTTGCCCAGCTTGGTGACCCCATCCACGCAACGGGCGACCTCCTGGCCGAAGTTCCTGGAAAGCTCCTCGAGGGTGGCGCCGCCATCCTCGACCACGTCGTGGAGGAGGCCGGTTTCGAGGCAGACCAGATCCATGTTCATGCCGGCGAGGATGAGGGCGGTGTGGAGAGGGTGGATGATGTAGGGGTCACCGGATTCGCGCCATCGGCCCTGGTGGCAGGCGGTGGCGAAGCGGTAGGCGTGCTGGAGGGCAGGGATATCTTCGTGGGGACGGCCTTCCAGCACCTTGGCTTCCAGCAGGCGGAAAAGCTCCTCGGCCGGGCTGGCCGATCCGGCGATGACCTCCGCCTCCAGAGCGGCCTCAGTAGGGTGGGGAGGCATTGGAAAAAACGGGCGGCCGCGCCCGCCGCCCGTCACTGTCTATTATAGCGGAGAGGAAGAGGGTCGGGTTACCTGGCACCGGGCGTGACGCCGCCAGGCGTGGGGGCACGAGCGGCCTTCATCTTCTTGGTCTCCAGGGTCTTCTGGATCCAGGTGTCAGCCGCATCCGTGTCGCGCTTGTAGGCGTCGGCGGTGTCCTGGAGGTCGGCGCGCTGGCGGTAGAGGAGGTTCATGTAGGCCATGGCCTCGTCATACTCGCGATCCAGTTCCAGCGCTCTCTCCAGGTCCTTGATGCCCTGCTCAATCAGCTCCCAGTACTTGGCCTTGATCTCCTCGCGCAGCTTCTTGTCTTTGAGGGGGCCGGGGTCCTCCGGGCGCATGCCGAGCCTGGCGCGGGCCTCGGCGTTGATCTGGAAGGCCTTGGTCCAGGCGATGACGCCCAGGGTGTAGAAGGCGTCCTTGTTCTTGGGGTCGGCCCCGATGAGCTTGCGGTTCCACTCCTGGGCCTCATCGAAGTTCTTCTGGTTGAAGTACAGGGAAGCGACGGAGGCGAGGGCCACGGGGTTCTTGGGTTCCTGCTCGAGGACCTTGAGGAAGGTGTCGTGCGCGGCCTGGGCCATCTGGAGGTTCTCGGGGGACTCGGCGCCGGGAATGTACTGCATCATGTAAGCCGTGGCCAGGTACAGCCTGGCGGTGGGGAAAGTGGGATCCAGCTCGATGGCTCTCTTGAAGCGCTCGACGGCCTGGGGATACCTGGCGTTGCGGTATTCCTGGACGCCCTGGTTGAGCTGGTCGCGGGCCTTGAGCTTATCGCATCCGGTGGCCAGCAGGGCGAGCGAAACGACTGCCGGAACGGCGATCAAAACTCTCCACGTGCGGTTCATATCAGCTCCTCATGCCATTGAGAGTGCGCCGGGCTACTGACCGGCCTCGATTCTAGCGGTTATCAGGCCGACTTTGTCGATGCCGGCGCCGTGGGCGATGTCGATGGCCCGGGCGACATACTGGAACTCGATGTCGGGATCGCCCTTGACGAAGACGACGCGCTCGGCGCGGGTCTTGAAGATCTCCTCCAGCCGCGCTCCCAGCGCCTGTTCGCTGGTGGGCTCGGCATTGATCAGCATGGAGCGATCGCGGTTGATGACGATGACCACGGTGCGCTGGCTAGCCGCGTCCGCTTGAGCGCCGGGGGGCGGCGGCTGAGGAACCAGCGCCTCGAGCCCTTTGGGGGTGAGCGGCGTGATGACCATGAAGATGATCAACAGCACCAGGAGCACGTCGATAAAGGGAACGACGTTGGGATCAGCCATGGGCCCTCTGCCGGAGCCGACTTGCATTGCCATGGTTAAGTCTCCTTAAGAATCAGCACCTGCCTGCGGCGCAGCCCGCTCACGGGCTAGCGGTAGCCGCCGCGGGTCTTTCCCTTTCCTTGATTTGTTCGGTCAACAACCCGATCTGGTCCACGCCGGCGGCCCGCAGGTTGTCCACGACCTCGACCACACGATCATAGCGGGAGCGGGCGTCGGCCTTGATGTAGCACATCTTGTCCAGGCGGTTGGCCAGCAGGTCCCTCACCTTGGAGGGCAGCTCGTCGGGTTTCATCTGCACGTTGCCCAGGAAGGTGCGCCCTTCGCGGGTGACGGCCACGATGACGGCGTCGTCCTTGTCAGCGCCTTGCATCGAGATGGGGTTCCGGGTCTTGACCATGTCCACGCTGATGCCCTTGGAAAGCATGGGGGTGATCACCATGAAGATGATCAGCAGCACCAGCATGACGTCCACCATGGGTACGACGTTAGGGGTGGCGATAGGATTTGTCTTGACTCGCTCTGCCATGTCAGCCTCCGCGAGCTGTCCCTGGCGCCCGGAGGGGCCAGAGCCGGCCCCTCCAGGAACCCGGATTCAACTCGCCCTTAGCCTCCAGTCGGATGCTACTTCGCGGCGCGCTGCGCCCGCTTCAGGAAGTAGTCGATCAGCTCCGAGCTGGAGTTGCTCATCTCGACACCGAAGCCCTCCACGCGGGTGGTGAAGTAGTTGAACATCCAGAAGGCCGGGATGGCCACGAACAGACCAAAAGCGGTGGTGACCAGGGCCTCGGAGATGCCGCCTGCCACGGCGCCCAGACCGGTGGACTTCTCCGTGGAGATGCCCTTGAAGGCGTTGATGATGCCGACCACCGTGCCGAACAGCCCGACGAAGGGGGCGGTGGCGCCGATGGTAGCCAGGTTGGAGACGCCGCGCTTAAGCTCGGCCAGCACGATGGCCTCGGCGCGCTCCAGGGCGCGCTTGGAGGCCTCCACGTCCTCACCGGGGATCTCCGCGCTGATCTGGTGGGCGCGGAACTCTTGCAGACCGGCCACCACCACCTTGGCCAAGTGGCTCTTCTTGTAACGGTCGGCGATCTTGATGGCCTCGTCCAGCTTGCCCTCGCGCAGGGCGCCGGCCACCGCCGGGGCGAACTGGCGCGACTGCTTGCGGGCCGCGGCGAAGGCGATCAGCCGGTCGATCATGACGCCGATGGACCAAGCGGACATCAGGAACAGGATGACCACGACGACCTTGGCCAGCGTGCCCATCTGGGCAAACAGCGCGCGGACATCCCATCCCACAGCGGGGCCTTCCTGGAGCAGCAGGAAGGCCCAAACTTGCGTTTGTAGAAGCATGTTGTCTTTCTCCTGCGAGTTGAATTGTCTTACGACATGGAAACTACTGCAACGTGAAGTTCACGTCAATCTGAGTGATGACCTCGACCGGCTCGCCGTTGAGCAAGGTGGGCTGGTAGCGCCACTGCTTGACGGCCTCCTGAGCGGACGGGACCAGCAGCGGGTGGCCGCTGATGAGCTGAAGGTTGCGGATGGTGCCGTCCGCGCCGATGATGGCGGTGAAGCGGACCGTGCCCTGGATGCGCGCCTGCTTGGCCAGCGGGGGGTAGACCGGCTTGGGCTGGTTGACGATCCTGGCCGCCTGGACGTTGCCGCCCACCCGGATGCGCTGCGGCGTGGCGGGCTTCTGGACCTCGATCTTGGGCGGCGGAGGCGGTGCCACCGGCGCAGCACCGATGATGCCGCCAATGACCCCACCGGGGCCGCCGCCGGGAACGCCACCGGGCACGCCACCGACGACGCCGACCGAGGCGCCGGGATCGGGCAGCTCTTCCTCCTTGATCATGGCGATCTGCTTGGGGATCACCTTGGGGGCCATGAGCCGGCCCGCATCGAACTGCCGGGGAACGATCTTGACCACCTTCACAGGGGCTGCCGCGGGCGGCGGCGGCGGCGGGGGCGGCGGCGGCGGCGCCACCAGGAAGCTCATCAATTGAGCTCTGGGCAGAGTGTCGGTGGAGAGCAGCGGAATCAGGATCAGCAAGCCGACCCCAATGGTCTGAAAGACGAACGACACCGCCACGGTCCATGGCCGCCTCGTCCTGCCTACCTGATCGAGGAAACTTTGCTCAAACATGGCGACTCCCTTTCTTCAGTCTTCCGCCCGCCCGCACGCTGGCGGGCCACCGTGCGCCGGCGGCCGTTCCCACTGCCTGCATGCTACTTGGCTGCCTTGGCGGAACGTTTTCTGGCCGTTTCCTTCACGTTAGACACCGGGACGGCGACGGGGGATCCCCGGGCCTTTCTCCGGCGCTCCGAATACTCTTGCCAGGCCACCAGAATGGCGCTGGCGACAAAAATCGACGAATAGGTGCCCACCACGATACCGATGAACAGGGCGAAAGCGATGGCGTTGAGCACGGGCCCGCCCAGGACGTACAAGGCGACGGTGCACAGCAGGGTCGGGCCGGCGGTCAGCAAAGTCCGGCTCAAGGTCTGGTTGATGCTCTTGTTGACCAGAGCGTAGAGGGGACCGCGGAAGCGGAGCTTCAGGTTCTCGCGCACACGGTCGAAGACCACGATCTTGTCGTTCATCGAGTAGCCGATCAGGGTCAACAAGGCGGCAATGACGGTGAGCGTAATCTCGCGGCCGAAAAACGAGAAGAAGCCGATCGTGATGATCGTGTCGTGGATGATGGCCACGATGGCGGCCACCCCGGCGATCAATTCGAAGCGCAGGGCCACGTAGACCAGCATGCCCCCCAGGGCGTACAGGGTGGCCAGCAAAGCCTTCTGGCGCAAGTCGGCCCCCACCTTGGGTCCCACGATCTCGACCTGGCGAATGCTGAAGGCAGCTAGAGCGGCCTCTTGCTCGAGGGTGGCGAGGACCGCGGGGGTGACGCCGGGGACTGCCGACAACTCTTTGAAATTGTTGAGGATACCGGAGCGGGACTGATCGCGGAAGGCCAACATCCGCCCCACCACCTCCTGCAACCCCTGCTCGGAGAGGGCCACGCTGTTTCTCTGCAAGGGCTCCCGGAGGCGGTCCACCAGAACCTGCTGGCCGACGTTGTTGAAATCCAGCTTGGCGCCCGTCTTGCCGAAGCGCTCCTGGAGCGTCTGGGTGATGGCCTGGCGGGCGGCGTCCAAAGCGCGTTCTTCCTTCAGTTCGGTGCCGATGATGATCTCGCGGGTGGCGGGCAGCTCCTGGACGCTGATCTCCCCGGAGATACGGCTTTCCAGGGCGCTGCGAATCTGTTGGACGGGGGGCCGCTCGCGGAACTTGACGTAGACGACGGCGCCGCCGCGGAAGTCGATGCCCCACTTGGGGCCCTTCTTGAGGACGAGGCTCACAATGGTGGCCAGGACCAGAGCCACAGAGATGCCCAGCGCCAGGCGCTTCTTGCCCAGGAAATCGATGTGCGTCTCTCGAAACAGTTCCATCCCTACGGCCTACGCTGGCACTCATCAGGTTTGGACACCACCCCGGCCGGGCAGGTTCCCAACCATCCTAAAAAAACTACCATAAAACTCCTAGATGCTCAACACCGCCACCTGGCGCCGGCGGGACAAGGCGTAGTCGAACATGGTCCGGGAGACGAACACCGCGGTGAACAGGTTGGCAATCAGGCCGATGACCAGGGTGACGGCAAAGCCCTTGACGGGTCCGGTGCCGAACATGAACAGGAAGGCGCTGGAGACCACGGTGGTCACGTGAGTATCGATGATGGTGACGAAGGCGCGGTCGAAGCCGGCCTCGACGGAGGCGACCACGCCCTTGCCGGATCGCAACTCCTCCCGGATGCGCTCGAAAATCAACACGTTAGAGTCCACGGCCATGCCCAGGCTAAGGATCAGGCCGGCGATACCGGGCAGCGTCCAGACGGCCTGGAAGTAGCTGAGCGCGGCCAAGGTGATGACGCCGTTCAGCAACAGGGCGATGACCGCATTCAAGCCGCTCTTCTTGTAGTAGACCAGCATGACGGTGATCACCATGGCCAGGCCGACCAAGCCGGAGACGATCCCCTGGCGGATCGAGTCCGCACCCAGGGAGGGCCCCACGGTGCGCTCCTCGAGGTAGTCGAGGCCGGCGGGCAGCGAGCCGGACTGGAGCACCAGTGCCAGGTCCGAGGCATCCTGCTGATCGGCGGCGCCGGTGATGCGCCCGCTATCCTCGATGCGGTTCTGGATGACAGGGGCGCTGCGCACCTGGTTGTCCAGGATGATGGCCAGGCGGTTGCCGATGTTGGCTTCGGTGTAGCGGGCGAAGCGGCGGGCGCCGTCCCGGCCCAGGGTGAAATCGGTCTCCCACTTGCGGAAGTCGTCGCGGCCGGGGCGGGCGCTGCGAAGGTCGCGTCCGGTAACCACCGGGGTGCGGTTGATCAGGTACCAGCTCTGGCCGGTCTCGCCGGCGCGGCGCATCTCCGGCACCAGCTTGGTGTTGAGTGGGAGGACGCCGCCGTGCTTGGCGCGTGCCTGCTCGGGGCTGGCGAAGGGGCCGTCCTTGACTTCACTGAGCTCGAGCACCGCGGCCGTGCCCATGATCTGCTTGACGCGAGCCGGGTCGTCCACGCCGGGCAACTGGACCAGGATCTGGAAGGCTTTCTCGGTGGGGCCGTGGGCCTGGATGACCGGCTCGGTCAGGCCGAGGCTGTTGATGCGGCGCTCCAGGGTGCGGATGGTGCGCTCGACGGTTTCCTTCTTCAGGGCGATCAGCTCGGTGGGGCGCAGGTTGAGGCGGTAGTCGGTGGGATTGACCGCGGTCAGCAGCCAGGCGCCGAAGCGCTCGTTGACCACGGCGCGCAGGTCGGCCGCCCTGGCGGAAGGGACGCCGCGGACGTTGATGTGGAGGGAGTCGGTCTCCTCGACCGTGGCGGGCTCATTGCGCTCCATCGAGGCGTAGTCGATGCGGGCCTTGCGCAGTTCCTCGCGGAGCCGCTCCATGACGGTGTCGGCCTCCGAGCGGGCGGCCTCGTGGACGCGCACCTGGAGGATCATGTGGGTGCCGCCGCGCAGGTCCAGGCCCAGGCGGACGTTCTCGCGCAGGTTCTCCCCCAGTTGCGTCGGATTCTTGGGCAGCCCCAGGAAGCGGCCCTCCGTCCACCAGGCCAGGCAGCCGTAGATCGACAGCACAATGACGCCCAGGATGATGACGACTTTGGTGCCCTTGCTCATGGCCCCCTTCCTATTTCTTCTCCTCCGCAGCCGCGACGCTGGCCACGGCGCTGCGATCCATTTGCAGGCGGAGGTTGTCCGGCTTGACGCGCAGGATCAGGGTGTCGTCTTCATTATTGATGCTGATGACGGTGCCGATAATCCCTCCGTTGGTGAGGACCAACTGGCCGACCTGAAGTTCCTTGAGCATCTTCTGGCGCCGCTTGCGCTGCCGCATGGCGGGCAGGAACAGCAACAGGTAGAGCCCCACGAACATCAGCAGCATCAGCATGGGACCGAATGCCGAGGGCTGGCCGGGGCTGGTCTGAATGTACAGGCTCAGGGGCACTGTTCACCTCTTGCGCCGCTCGGATCCCGGTCGGCTTGGGACCGGACTCCACCTTCTCGGGAAATCACAGCGCGGAAACTGTCGTCCTCCTCCCGCCGGTTCGGGGTGAGCCCCGGCCGCTGGTCGAGAACGTCCTTACAAGTATACACTCGCCGCGGCGCTGTCAAGGCGGGAGCACCGCCTCACGCCAGCCGCACCACCGCGGTGGCCACAGACAGCGGCGGCAGCTCCAGGCGGACGTTCTCGCGCGCCACTTCGAGAGGGTGGTCCCTGGGCACGACGACGTCCGGCTTCTCGAAGGTGTTGCAGGCGTTCAGGTCGGGGTGATGCAGCAGGCGCGCCGCGCCCCCGGCGGCCGTGGCGCCCGACAGGACGCATTCGGCGCGCAGGGTCTCGTCCGGTTTCGGGTTCACGCAGGTCAAGATGAGCTCGCGGCCCTCGCGCGAGACCGAAACCGACAGCCCCACGGTCTCCCGCTCGTCGCTCTCGAAGCGCAGGGCGGTCTTGCCGCGGTGCGGCTTCAGCAGCTCGAAGGCGTAGTAAGCGGGCGTGCGGACGCAGTGCGGCCCCTCGGTCAGCAGCATCGAGTGCAGCACGTTGACGGTCTGGGCGATGTTGCCCATGATGAGCTTGTCGGCCTGGCGGTGGAAGACGTTGAGCCCCATGGCCGCGGCCAGGGCGCCGCGTGTCGGGATCTGCTGCCAGAGGCGTCCGTAGCGTTTCTCCTCCTCCGGGTTCATGCGGTCCCAGATGCCCCATTCGTCGATGAGCAGGCCGACCCTCCCCTCCGGGTCGTAGCTACGGAGCAACGCATGCTGCTGGTGGATGGCCCTCTCGAGGTCGGCGAAGCTGGCCAACTGCTGGCGCATGGTGTCGGCGGTATGTTTGGTGGCTTCCACCGGGCTGTTCGAGTAGAAGTGCATGGCGTAGCCTTGCAGGGGCCAGTCGCGCACGACCGGCGCGCCACGGCGGGTGGACTCGAAGAACCTCCGTGTCCAGTCCGTGTCGTTGCGGCTGGGCCCGCAGGCAATCAGGAAGTTGCGCGTCCCGCCGATGCCCCCGCGGGGCAGCAGGTAGGTCGAGAACCGGCGGTAGAGGGCGGCATACTCATCCGGACTCATGCGACCGCCGCAGCCCCAGTTCTCGTTGCCGACGCCCCAGTAGCGGACCCGGAACGGCTCCTGGGCGCCGTTGGCGATCCTCTCCTCGGAGAGCGTGCTGCCGGAGGGGAAGTTCGAGTACTCGACCCAGTCGCGCAGCTCCTGCGGCGTGCCGCTTCCGACGTTGCCCGCGATGTAGGGCTCGGCTCCGATCAGCCGGCACAGCTCGATGAACTCGTGCGTGCCGAAGCTGTTGTCCTCGACGTACTGGCCCCACCACAGGTTGACGCGTTTGGGGCGTTTGGCGGCAGGGCCGATGCCGTCGCGCCAGTGGTAGTCGTCGGCGAAGCAGCCGCCGGGCCAGCGCAGCACGGGAATGCCGAGCGCGCGCAGGTACTCGACCGCCTGCCGGCGGTGGCCATTGATGTTGGGAATCGGGGAATCCTTCCCCACCCAGAGCCCGCCGTAGGTGCAGGCGCCGAGGTGCTCGGCGAAATGCCCGTGCAACTCGGGGCGGATGACGCCGACAGGTACTTCCGTGTGCACCACGATGCGGCGGGAGGCCACCGGGGCGCCGAGTCCTTTTCTTGCGGTGAGCGCGTGAAACGCCGCGGCGCCGCCGGCGGCCAGGAAAGCGCGACGAGTAGTGGAACGCATGCTGGAATACCTCCCTACCAAGTGAATTGAACCAAAGATACACCCTGCCGTGGAAGCGGGAACTCAACCGTCGCCCCGCCCGCCGAGACCTTGAGCCATTCGGGCGAGCCGAGCAAGGCCAGTTGCGCCGCGCGCTCGAGCTGCCGGTATTGCTCTGCCGAGGGCGGCTGCGGCGAGCCCAGGCGCCTCCAGGCGGTGTAGGAGTTGCTGTGCTCGCCGTCGATGCGATAGTGGTGCAGGAGTGCCCGTTGGACGCCGGCGGGCAGCCCGCGCACTTCGAGCTTCACGTCCGCCACCGGGCCGGCCACATCATCGTCGTGGTAGTGCCACACCATGACGGAGAGCTTCCCAGATTCGAGGCTGGCCAAGGCGGCGACATCCGGCGCGGCGCGCACGCCCTCACGACAGATGGCCTCGAGACTCACGGCGTGCGAGCTCTGGGTCGTGACGCGCCGCCCGCCCATCATCCCGAACAGGCGAAACACGTTCAGCACCGGCTTCTCGAGGCCATTGGTGGCCAGGGAGCGGAAGCCGTCGAAGAAGGGCTGGTCCTCGAAGGAGAAGGCCCAGGTGACCGCGCCCACCAGGTTGACGCCGAAGCGCTCGGCCAGCTCGTACTTGCGCGCGAAGGAGGCCGCGGTGTAGCTCGAGTACACGGTGCCGTTGCGGTAGGCGTTGTGGGGGTAGACGCGCGCGGAGCACGCTGCACAACCCTCCGGGTCGGACTCGCCGAGGATCACTGGCCGGGAGCGCAGCTCGGCATAGGAAGCGATGACCTCGAAGCCGCGCCGGATGACGGCGAGCTGGTTGGCGATGCCCATCTGGATGCGCCCGTCCACCACGCGCGGCGCTCCCTTGGCGTGGAAGGCGACGAAGTCGAGCGGGGTGCCGGTCGCGCCGGTCGAGTAGTTGCGTCCCTGGAGAGCGTGCTCGAGAAAGCCGCGGAACCACGCGACCGACTTCTCCTGGGTGCCGCCGGCCCAGTGGGGTCCGCCGATGCGCGCCGTGGGCAGGGCGCGCTTGAGGGCGTCGGCGGTGTAGTCGTGGAGCTTGTGGAACTCCTCCGGAGAGCCCCTCCAGTAACCGATGTTGGCCTCGTTCCAGGTTTCCCACAGCCAGCTCTCCACCTCGGCGCGGCCGTAGCGCTCGACCGAGTGGCGGACCCACTGGAACACCAACTCGGCCCACTTGGCGTAGTCCTTGGGCGGGTAGGCCCAGCCGCCCTCGATGGAGCGGTTCAGCGGCTCGAGGCTGAACTGGTGGCGGTAGGGCTGCGGCTTGACGGAGAGGGCCTCGGGCATGAAGCCGATCTCGACCAGGGGCTTCATGCCGCGCTCGAGGTAGGCGTCGAAGATGCGGTCCAGGATGGTCCAGTCGTAGCGCGGGCGGCCGGCGGCGTCCTCGGCGTAGGCGTTGGTCGAGCCCCACTTGAGCGAAGGCGTGCCATCGCCGGAGGTCAGCAGGTTGTGGGCGCGCACGTAGACCGGCACGGAGCTGAGGGCGGCGAGTTGGGAGAGCAGCTTGCGGCCGTCCTTCATGTAGGTGTAGTTGGGCTCGTCGTAGCCGAAGAAGGCCCAGATGGGGCGCAACTCGCCCCGGGTGGCGGCGGCGTCCACGCGGATGGAAACGGGGAACGTCTCGGCGGTACAGCGCGGCTGTGCCGCCAGGCAAAAGGCCAAAGGCAAGAGGCAACAGGAGGGGCGCAAGGTCAAACCTTCACCGGCACCACCTTGGGCCGGAAGCAACCCAGCATTCTATCACTTCGGTTGGCCAGGACTAACCGCCCGTGGGAAAAGTGACTCCGGAGCGCTCGCTGACGCTCGCGGCTCAGCAGAATCAATGCGTTAGCGAGCCGCAACCGGGCGCCCTCTGGGCGGGGAGCGGCTTTTTCCATGGGCTGGTACGGGGCGGTCTGGGGAACCATCGCCCAGCGTACGGGCAAGACACCTTGCCAGCGGGCCTCGTGCTGGCTGGCTTCCAGCACCCGGTTGAGCGCTCCCAGCAGCTCCGCGTAGTCCCGGCGCACCTGGGCCGTTTCGCGGTGCCTCCATCCGAAGGCCTTTTCCAGAATGGCCACGGCGCGCACGAACAGAGGTTCTGCGCCGGTGAGTTCGCCTTGGGCCTGGTAGAGCAGCGCCAGCGCGTGGAATAGGCCTCCGGGCCTGTTGGGGGGGGCACGCGACACACGGGCAAGAATGCCTATGCCACCTTGGGACCCACGCAGGACTGGGGGGGGCAGGGCGGGCCCCCTTGACCCCCGATGAGGGCGGGCATACAATCAATCTGGGAGGCCGAGGAATCCGAATAGGCATTCCTGGCTCAAAGGGAGTTGGCAGATCTCAACCCTGCCATCAGGAGGTCGCTGGTTGTTTGAGCATGCACACGTTGCGCGTGGGCGCTTCTTGGCGCTGCCGCCGCGCAACCTTCGGTGCAGGTGGCCTCAAGAACGCGACGTTGGGCGGGCTGGACTGGTGTCTCTGCGGACCGCCAGTCCGAACCCGGCATGAGAGCATTCGTACGCGATCGTAGAGTACTGAACCTGTGACAGGAGGAACCGTGAAGCACGCATATTCGTGGGCAGCACTCCTGGTGTGTCTGCTGCTCATGTCCTGTGGCGCCTTTGCGCAGTCGGACAACTCCACCGTAAGCGGGGTCGTAACGGACCCGACTGGCGCGGTTGTTCCGAACGCGAAGGTGGTCATCAAGAACCAATCCACCGGTCTCACCCGTGAGGCCGTCACCAACGAATCGGGCGTCTACGTGATCCCGACCATTCCGCCCGGCTACTATACCGTCACGATGGAGGCGACGGGATTCAAGAAGTACGAATCGAAAGACAACAAGGTCGATCCGGGCACCCCCGCCAACTTCAGCGGCA
>CAZIRH010000052.1:0-16797 GCA_964541065.1 uncultured Solibacteraceae bacterium | reverse complement strand
CGGTTTGTGGCTCCCGTAGAAGTCGTCTCCGATCCCGTCGAGCCGGCGGCATTTGCGGAGCCGCCTGCCCGGGAGCGCCCGGGGTGGGCGCGCCTGAGGCGGTACGCTATCCGGGGGCTGCCTGTGCTGGTCGCCTTGGCGGTCGGCGTCGTGGCCGGCGGGTTGTCTCGCCGGCCTGGCCCCGCGGCGCAGGAGCGCGTGGTCCGGTTCGGCTACACTTCCGACATCTCGACCGAATCGCGACCGGCGGTTTCACCCGATGGCCGCCACATCGCCTACCTTTCCGCCAAGGGAAACCTGGAGATCCAGGACCTCGACCGGCAAGCGGCCCGCGAGATCGAGGGAACTGAGGGGGCGCAGCACCCGTTCTGGGCGCCCGGCAGCGACCGGGTCGCCTTTGGCGCCCGCCAGGAACTGAAGGAGGTCTCGGTACGCGGGAGCGCGGCGCGTACGATCTGCAAGCTACCGCCCCTGGGAGTCTACGGGGGGGGCGCCTGGAGTACGGATGGCGGCGTGATCGCCTTCTCCATGTTCCGAGCCGGACTCTACCAGGTTGCGGCGGCGGGCGGCGTGCCGGTGCAGATCCTGGCCCACGAGCATGTCGAAACGCCCCATTTCCTGCCGCCCGGAAGCAGGGGCCGCGCCCTGCTGTTTGCGGCTGGCGACGGGAGCCTCCGCCCGTCGCACACCATCGAGATTCTGTTCCTCGACGCCGGCAGGCGCGAGGTGGTCTCGAAAGCGGTGGCCAACTGGCCCGGGCCGGTCTATTCGCCGACCGGCCACATCCTCTACGCTTCCACGGGCGGCGACGCACCCCAGTTGTGGGCCCTGCCCTTCTCGGCAGCGAGCGCCAAGGTCACCGGGGAGGCCTTCCCCGTAACGGGGCCCGCCAGCCTCGGCCCCAGCGTGGCCAGTGACGGCACCCTGGTCTACCTGGATCCAGGGAACCCCCAACGGGTGCTGGTATGGCGCGACCGCAGCGGCCGCAACCTCGGGCCGGTGGCGGGACCTTGGCCCGACGTGGCGATGCCCAGCCTCTCGCTGGACGGCAGGCGCCTGGCCGCCGTGCTCGCCATCAACGGCTACTACGATGTCTGCGTGCTGGACCTGGCCCGTGACATCACGACCCGTCTCACCTTCGACTCCACCTCGGAAAGTCATCCCCTCTGGCACCCTGGCGGCGAGCAGGTGACGTTCAGTTCCTGGATCAAAGGGACCGCAGACATCTTCACCGTGCCGGCCAGCGGAGGCAAGGAAGCGAAGGAACTGGTGGCGGGGCCGGAATGGGACTACGGAGAGGACTGGTCTCCAGACGGGCGCTACCTGGTCTTCCGGCGGGTCCGCGCGGACGGTCAGGGCGACCTCTGGTATCTGCGGCCCAAGGCGGAAGGCTTCGAGGCTGTCCCGCTGCTGGTGAGCCCCGATGCCGATGAAGTCGGCGCCAAGTTCTCGCCCGACGGGCGGCTGCTGGCGTATGCATCCAACCAAACTGGCAGGTACGAAATCTACGTCCGGGAGTTTCCGCAGGGCGGCGGGCCATGGCAGGTTTCCACCCACGGCGGCACCCAGCCCCGCTGGCGCAGGGACGGCAGGGAGATCTTCTATGTGGAAGGCGACACGCTGATAGCCGCTGCCGTCCGGACCTCCCCCAACTTCGCCGTGCCTGCGCGCCAGCAACTGTTCCAGGGTGCAGGGCGTCTCCAGGGACGCTCTCATCGGTACGACGTCTCGGCGGACGGAAGGCGTTTCCTGGTGATGGAATCCCTCGACGAAGCCCGCCAGTCCTCGGTGCGCGTCGTGCAGAACTGGTTCGCGGAGTTCAGGGGCGCCCGCAAACCTGCTGGCTGAGCGCTCCGCAGGGCCGCGCGCCTTACTCCAGGCGCACCCAGAACCCCCATCCGAAAGGCTCGGTAACCTCGGATCTCACCAGGATCGTGTTCGCGCCCCTCTTCAGCGGCAGCTTGACCTCGAACTGGCCGGGAATCAGCCGCGAGTTGCCCAGCTTCTCCCGGTCGGGATCGAACCAGCCGCGCGGCGGGCCGGCGAAAACCTCCTCGCCATTGCACCATAGCCGGAACCGGTCCGTGTAGGTGACCCAGGCCCGGCGTACCTGCTCGGTACGGGACCGCACGGTCGCCTTGGCGAAGACCGCGTGTTGCGTGTTGCTGCCGGGGAACCGCGCGCTCAGGTTGACCACGCCGCGGTCATCCGCCTCGAGCTCCTGCCACTGGGCGCCGCCTTGAGAGACCTCGGGCGGGATGCCCGCACGCCCGAACTCGCTCCCCTGCGGCGAAGTGACCTGCCAGCGCCGGATCACACCCGGCACGCGCAAATCGCGCCAGGTGTCGGGCAGAAGCGGTTTCACCGCGCCCTTCCGGAGTGCGGTCACCCGAAGGTTGCGGAAGTGGGAAGCGCCGGCATAGGCCCAGAACCGGACGCCGCCTCTCCCGTAGGGCAGGTCGTACACGGTGTACACGGGCTCCGGGCGGTCGTCCCCGTACACATTCGCCACCGTCCCACCCGCCTCCAGCCGGAGCTTGAGCCAGCGGTTACGGGCGATGAAGACGGTCGCTTGCGACACGGGCCACAGCTTCCAGGCGGCCGCCTGGCCCCACAAGCCCGCCGCCTGGAGCTGCTCGGGCCGGCCCTCCGGCTGGATGAAGAAGTGAAGATTGCAGCCCCGGAAACCGTCGTCCTGCACGTGGAAGTCAATCCCCGCGAACCCGCCTTCCGGAAGAACCTCCACCTCCAGCCGGTAGTCCCCCCAGCGCTGGTCCCCCACCCAGGGCGGCGGGGTGCGGAAGCCCTCTTTCACACTGTGCTCCAGGCGGAACAGCGAACCGTGCTCAGGATGAGTGACAAACCGAACGGGAGACACCCGCCACCCGGGGCGGCTCGCGCCCGTCAGAGGGTCTTCAAACAGCACGGTCGCCTTCCGCTGCGGTGCCGCGCCGCGGCCGTCGCTGCTCATCCAGCCCAGGCCCATGGTTGCCAGCATCAATGCTATCTTCATCTCTCCTCCTTGGGTTGCCCAGCGCCCCGGTCCGCGTCCAGGAGATTGTCCAGGATGCGCCGCAGATCGCGCTCGAACCCGTCGATGTCGGCGGGGGCGAAGCCGCGGTAGAACAGCACCGTCATTTCCTCGGAGACCCTCTCCCACACGTCGAAGATCTTCCTGTCCGCTACGACAAGCGTCACGATGATCTTGCGGCGGTCTGGCGAGGAGCGTTGGCGGACCACGTAGCCCGCGCGCTCGAGCCGGTCGAGCATGCTGGTCAGCGTCGAGGGCCCCAGGGACGCCTTCCGGGCCAGCTCCCGCATTGACATCGGGCCGTCCTGCCACAGAGGGAAGAGGATCCGGCCCTGCCCGGGATTGATGTCGAGACCGCTCCGCCTCAGCATCCGGTCGAAAATCCGGCCCGCCAGCAGGTGGATCTTCGCAATCAGGAACCCGCCCTGCCGGTGTCGTTTCATGCCTGCGCCAGGCTGAAGGTGAACGTCTTGTCCTCCCACCAGCCGCTGGCCCGTCGCGGCCGCAGCCGAAGCGCGGTGTAATCGGGGTCCTCGGGGCCTCTGGTCCAGAACTTCTCCCAGCCAGGCTGCCACAGTGCCCGCTTGAGCTCCAGGTCTTCTGCGATCTCGACCAGGCCCTCCAGCAGCACGCCGTGGAATTGCCCGGGGGCGCAGTAGTAGACACACGCCGCAGGGTTGGCCCGAACCTGCTGGATCTTGTCCGAGGAGGCGCTCGTCGCGATGTAGACCAGGAAGTCGTCCTGGTGCGGCTGGAAGAGGGGAGCCAGCCCGGGAAACTCTTGCTTGCGCCGGAGGTTGGACACGGCGCGAATGTGGGGACAGCCGGAAGCATCGATGGTGCCGAGGTAGGCGGCCTCGGACGTCTCAATCAGCTCCCGGCAGTGCTGCCTGAGTTGGGAGTCGGTCATGAGAGATCCTTCGATATAGAAATATACGATATCGAATTATAACCGGAGTCGCAGCCCCCTGTCAACACCCCCCCGCGCTCGCCCTCCCCCAGTTTGAGCGCCGAACAGGTGGAATAGGCCTCCCGGCCTGTTGGGGGGCACGGAACACACAGGCACGAATGCCTATGCCACCTTGGGGCCCACCGAGAACTGGGGGAGGGCAAGCCTGCGCGCGAAGGGCCAGTGAGACGAGACTCGCGGTCCTGTCCGGTCAATACCCGTCGCTAACCGCCGCTTTTGCAGCAGGTTAGCGGACAACGTGGAGTTTACCTCCCGGTAAGGTCATTTAAGGCGCCAGCGGCTTGAGATCTGCGTCTTTCTCCTCCAACATGGCCCAAGGAAGTGGGAGTTTGCCACCCAGCAGCCCCCGGAGGAGTGAAACGCGCATGCGGAGTGTCCTTCGACTGTGGTTAGTTGCCTTGCTGGTTTGTTCCTCGCTGACGGCCCAGGTCACCGGCCGCCTGGTGGGCTCGGTCGCGGATGCCACGGGAGCCGTCATCCCGGGGGCCTCGGTGCAGCTCTTCCTGCCCGGTAGCCGCACACCTGTGGTGGCGACCGCCACCACTAGCGACGGCCTGTTCAATATCGCCGCCGTGCGCCCGGACTTCTATGATCTGGCGGTGGAATCCCCCGGGTTCCAGCGGGTGGTCCTGCCGAGAGTGAAAGTGGACCCCGGCCGGGACACGGTGGTGCCACCCATTCAGTTGCAGTTGGCCTCCGTCAGCCAGACGCTCGAGGTGGCCGCCAGCGTGCAGACCGTACAGACCGCCAACGCCGAGGTCTCGACGACGGTCGCCAATGAGCAGGTTCGGGACCTGCCGGTGCTGGACCGCAACGTGCTCCAACTGGTGCTGACGCAGGCCGGGGTCAACCAGGGCCGGGGAGGCTACGCCGTGGTCAATGGGCAACGGGCCTCCTTCTCCAACCTCACTCTGGACGGCATCAGCGTTCAGGACAACCTGTTCCGGGAAAACACGCTGACCTTCAGCCCCAACCGGTTGACCATCGACCAGGTGGCGGAGATCACCATCTCCACCTCCAACACGAATGCCGCCGCCCAGGGCGGCTCTTCCCAGGTGATCATGGTGACGCGCTCCGGGTCGAACCAGTATCACGGCTCGGCCTACTGGTACAACCGCAACAACGCCGCGGCCGCCAACGACTGGTTCAGCAACAAGGACGGCGTGGCGAAGCCCTTCCTGAACCAGAACCAGTTCGGGGCCTCGCTGGGCGGGCCGGTGAAAAAGGACAAGCTGCTGTTTTTCTTCAACTACGAAGCCTACCGCCGCAAGGAGCAGTACCTGGCCAACCGCACCATCCTCACCGAGGATGCCCGGCAGGGGATCTTCACCTACCGCGACAGCGCCGGCGCGGTGCGCAAGGCCAACGTGCTCCAGTTGCGCGGGGTGCCCATGGACCCCGCCCTGAAAGCGATCCTGGACATGGTTCCCGGGCCGGATAAGATCAACAACACGAGGCGCGGCGACAGCCGCCCGGGCTATGTGGCGAACACGGGGGGCTACTCGTTCAACAACCGCAACAACCAGGACCGCAACAACGTCACCTCGAAGATCGACTACCTGCACGCGCCCCGGCATTCCTTCGCCGGCAGCTACCTGTGGAACAGCGCGCGCAGCGACCGGCCGGACACCACCAACGATTTTGACCCCATCCCCACCATTTACTCCCCCGGGGGCGCCACGCTGCTCTCGCTGGGCTGGCGGTGGAACCCCGCCCCCACCCTCACCAACGAGCTGCGCGGCGGCTTCAACCGCTCCTATGTGGACTTCCTGGCCACGACCGCCTACCCGAAGTTCTTGCTCGACGGCGCCTACCTGCTGTTCAGCAATCCGGTCAACCTGTTCATGCCGCAAGGCCGGACCACGAACACCTACCACCTCATGGACAACGCGAGCTACATGCGGGGCCGGCACAGCTTCCAGTTCGGGTTCCAGAGCATGCACATCCGGACCAACCCCTACGAGAACTTCGACGTGCTGCCCACCTACCAGCTCGGCATCTCCACCAACAACTCCAACGGCCTGACGGCGGCGCAGTTGCCTGGCATCAGTGCGAACGACCTGAGCAACGCCAACGTCCTGCTGGCCAACCTGGCGGGCTACATCGACACCTACCGGCAGCGGATCAACGTCACCAGCCGCACCTCCGGCTACGTGCCCGGCGCACCGGACCTGAACCGCTGGCGCTTGGACAACTACGCCGGCTACCTCCAGGACACCTGGAAGGCCACCCGGCGCCTGACTGCCACCCTGGGCCTGCGCTACGAGTACTACACCCGCGCGGACGAGCAGGACGCCAAGATGCTGGTCCCGCGAACGGCGAGCGGCAACTTCATCGAAGCCCTGATGACGAACTCGACCATCGACTTTGCGGGCAGCGCCGTGGGGCGGCCGCTGTACGAGCGTGACCTGAACAACTTCGCCCCCAACGTCGGCCTGGCCTACGACGTCTTCGGCGATGGCCGCACCGCGGTGCGGGCCGGCTACAGCATCATGTACGTCTACGACGCCTTCATCCCCACCCTGCGCAACAACGTCCGCACCAACCGGGGCCTGACCGCCGAGGTGTCGCAGGGCGGCCAGAGGGGGCGGGTTTCGGTGGACACGCCGGTCATCTCCATCCCGGCCTTCCAGGTGCCGCGCACCGTCCAGGACAACTTCCTGCTCAACCCCGCTTCCAACGCCATCGGCGCGCCGGATCCCACGCTGGCCACGCCCTACGTGCAGCAGTGGACTTTCGGCCTCCAGCACGAGATCAGGAACTTGATTTTCGAGGCCCGCTACGTGGGCAACAAGGTCACCAAGGCCTTTCGGGCCTTCGACTACAACCAGGTGATCGTCAAGGAGAACGGCTTTCTGGCAGACTTCCTCCGCGCCCAGAGCAATGCCCGGCTGGCCGGCGGCAACCCCGCCTACAATCCCAACATCCCCGGCAGCCAGCCGCTGCCGGTCTTCGACCGCCTGGCCAACGGCGGCAACCTGACGAACACGACCAACCGCCTGTACATCCAGCAGGGGCAGGTGGGGGAGCTGGCCAGCCGGTACCAGACCACGCTCACCAACGGTTCGGTCCAGTTCTTCCGCAATCCCTTCTCGCTGGGGTGCAACACCGTCGCCAACTACTCGAACTCCAACTACAACGCCCTCCAGCTCGACGTGCGCCGCCGTACTCGCTCCGGCATTCAGTTCCAGGGCAGCTACAACTTCTCGAAGGTGCTGGGCGACTCGACGGGAGACGTCCAGACCCGTTTTGACGCCTTCCTTGACTACGAGAACCCCAAGCTCGAGCGCGCCCGGGCCGCCTTCGACATCACGCACGCCTTCAAGGGCAACGCCGTCTACGAGCTGCCCCTCGGCCGCGGGCGGCGGCTGAGCTACCAGCCGCTGGCCAAGCTGCTCTCGGGCTGGAAGGTCGGCACGAACCTGACCCTCCAATCCGGCACCCCGTTCTCCATACTCTCCAACCGCGGCACCTTGAACCGGGCTGCCCGCTCCGCCGGCACCAACACCGCCAGCACCAGCTTCACCAAAGCGGAGCTCGACCGGGTGGTCGGTTTCTTCATGACCGGCGACGGGCCGGTCTTCATTGACCGCTCGGCGGTGGGCGCCGACGGCCGCGGCGTGGCCGCCGACGGCGCGCAGCCCTTCCAGGGTCAGGTATTCTTCAACCCCGCGGCGGGAACGCTGGGCGCGCTCCAGCGCCGCATGTTCAGCGGCCCCTGGGTCTTCAACCTGGACTTCGCCCTCCAGAAGCTGACCCATCTCACGGAGCAGCACACCCTGGAGCTCCGCATGGAGTCGTTCAACGTCACCAACACGCCGACTTTTTACGCGGGCGATGAGTCAACCACGGGTTCGCGGCCGCGCTTCGACGTCAACAACGCCAGCTTCGGCCTGATCAACCAAAACTTTTACAACAGCCGCCGCATCCAGTTCGGGCTGTACTACCGCTTCTGAGAAGTGGGGACTTACACCATGAACCGACTGTTTTGGACTGCTCTGCTTTGCTTGCTGCTGGCGCTCGCCGCGCCGGCGCAGACCACCACGGGCCAGATCCTGGGCACGGTGCAGGACGCCACCGGCGCCGTCGTTCCGAATGCCAAGGTGACCGTGCGCAACCTGGACACCAACATCTCGACGGAGACGACGACCTCGGACACGGGCTCCTTCCGCGTGCCCTTGTTGCCCGCCGGCAACTACGAGGTGGTGGTGCAGGCGCAAGGCTTCGCCCGGTATCAACGCGGGCCCATCGTGCTGCGCCTGAACCAGGCCGCCGACCTGACCATCGCGCTCAACGTGGCCACCGCCACGGAGACCGTTCAGGTGACCACCGACGCGCCCTTGCTCAACACCACCAACGCCGAGATTGGCACCAATTTCGACTACAAGCGCATCACCGAGCTGCCGCTCTCGACCAACCGCAACGTGATGAACCTGGCCGCGTCCATCCCCGGCGTCTCGCAGATCTCCGCGGGCAACTCCGGCTTCAGCTCCAGCGGCAACCAGGGCACCGAGAGCACGAACTTGTCCTACTCGGCCAACGGCATGCGGCTGCGCTCCAACAGCTTTCTCATCGACGGGCAGGACTCCTGGCAACCCAGCGTGGGCGGGCTGCTCCAGCCGATGAACAACCCGGACATCATCGCCGAGGTCCGCATGATCACCAGCCAGTTCCTGCCCGAGTTCGGGCGCACCGGCGGGTCAGTGATGAGCATCATCACCAAGAGCGGGACCAACACGCTGCACGGCAGCGCCTTCTGGTTCCACAACTCGAACCACCTCAACGCGCTCTCGAACACCGACAAGCAGCTCCGCCCCGCGCCCACCCGCGCCCTGTACCGAGTTGAGAACCAGTTCGGCGGCACCGTGGGCGGGCCGGTCATCAAGGACCGCACCTTCTTCTTCGGGTCGCTGATGCGCTGGACCGACCGCCGCCTGGGCAGTGGGACCACCATCAACGGGGCCCCCACCGAAGAGGGCCGGCGCATCCTGGAGCAGGCCGCCGGCAAGCTGCCCACCGTCCGCGCGCTGCTCGACAACCTCCCGGCGGGCGCGCCCAACGGCCAGTCCCGCACTGCCGTGGTGGGCGGGCAGACCATCACCGTGCCGCTGGGCAGCCTCACCGGTTCGGGCGGCCAGAAGTTCAACGACTGGCAATACTCCTACAAGATCGACCACCGCTTCAACGACAACCATCGCCTCGCCGGGCGCTTCATGGATGACAAGTCGCTGACCACCGGCACCGGGCAGTTGACCCCGGTGGGTCTTAGCAATGTGAACCCGGTTCGAGTGCTCTCCGCCAGCGTCAACCTCAACTCGAGCTTGACCACCCGGGCCTACAACGAGTTCCGCGTTTCCTACAGCCGCAACACCTCCGTCACCAACGCGGAAAACCCCGCCGTGGCCGAGCGCATCCCCTCGATCGAGATCCCCGATCTGGGCTTGCGCGGATTCAACGCCGCCACCACCCGCACGGCCATCGGCCTGGGGGTCAACCTGCCCCAGTCCGGGACCTACAACAACTACCAGCTCCAGGATTCCTTCGCCGTGCTCAAGGGCAGCCATTCCATGAAGTTCGGCCTCGACTTCCGGCGCCAGGAGCAGTTCTCGCTGTTTGTGCCGCAAATCCGGGGGCGCCTGGAGTACGCCAACTTGCAGCGGCTGATCGACGACGAGGCCACCGTGGCCCAGATGAACGCCCCGCTCAAGGGTGGCGAGCTGATCACCTACATGCGCTACTACGACTACTTCTTCTTCCTCCAGGACGAGTGGCGCGTGCGGCCCAATTTCACGCTCACCTACGGGATTCGCTATGAAACCCCGGGCGACCCCATCGCCAACCTGGCCAAGGTCAACGAGCGCATCGTGGCGGCCAACAACAGCGACCCGCGCTACCGGCTGGTGCCGCTGCCCAAGCGCGACACCAACAACTGGGCGCCGCGCTTTGGCTTCAACTACCGCTTCGGCCAGGCCCCGGGACCGCTGGCGGCGCTCACCGGAGACGGCAAGCTGGTGATGCGGGGCGGCTACTCGCGCACCTACGACGCGGCCTTCAACAACATCGCGCTGAACGTCTCGAGTGCCTTCCCCATGGTGGTGGCCATCCAGTTCACCCCGGATCCGGCCACGGCTCGCGTCCCCAGGGCGTTCGAGCAGGTCAGCAGCATCCGGGCGGGCAACCTGCCCGTCATCGCCAACCCGGACCTGCTGGTGCGCACCATCGTGGCCGAGGACTTCCGTTCGCCCTTCGCCGAGCAGTTCGCGCTCCAGTTCCAGCGGGAGCTGCCCGCCAACTACGGCTTCACCATCGGCTACGTGGCCACCAAGGGGACGGCGCTGTTTCAGACCATCGACGGGAACCCCACGGTTCCGACGGCCCCCGGCACGGCCCGCACCGTGCGTCAGAACCCCAACCGCGGCGTGATCCGGCTGCGCGCCAACTCGACCTCCTCGATCTACCACTCGCTCCAGACCAGCCTGGAGAAACGGATCTCCAGGGACATCGGCTTCGCGGCGCACTACACCTGGAGCGCCTTCATCGACGGGGCCTCGGAGATCTTCAATCCCTCCGCGCGCGGCGAGATCGCTTTCCCGCAGGATCCCTACGACCGGCGCAGCGAGCGGGCCCGCTCCACCTACGACCGCCCGCGGCGCTTCACCATCAACGGCGTCTGGGAGCTGCCCGTGTTCCGCGCGCAGCAAGGCGCGCACGGGAAGATCCTGGGCGGCTGGCAGGTGAACGGGTTCTTCACGCTGCAATCCGGCGCTCCGTTCACCGTGCTCAACGGGGCTGACCCCGGCGGCGTGGTGCTGGGTAACCTGGTGGGCACTTCCATCCGGCCGTTCCTGAACACCAATCTGGATCTGTCCAGAACGAAGTTGCGGGACATCCAGGCGGCCGGCGGAGCCGCCCTCTTCCGTGCGGCCTCGCGCGAGGCGCCCATCGGCAACGCCGGGCGCAACATCCTGCGCGCCGACGGCATCAACCGGCTGGACTTCGGCCTGATCAAGAACCTCAAGATCCGCGAGGGACACACCTTCCAGGTCCACGCCAACTTCTTCAACGCCACCAACACACGGGATTGGGCCATTCCCGAGGGCACCCTCACGTCGCCCAACTTCCTCAACGAGGGCGCCGACGAGGTGCCGGCCCGGCGCATCCAGCTCGGGTTGCGGTACTACTTCTAACTCACAACCAACGCAACACAGCAGCATAGGGGGGCAGCTTTGCAGTCCCCTAACCACAGGGAGCCGCTAGCAAGACCACCCGTCAACGCCTCGCGGCTCCCTTCCTTTGTCTCCACCTGGGCAAGCCGCAACGGGGTTCAGTCTTCGAGGTTCATCTGCCGCACCAGGGCGATGAAGCGTGGGTGCGAGCGCAGGGGATCGAGCATCGGATCGACCTTCAGGCGGGCCAACTGCGGTTGATGCTCCCGATACGCTCGCTCCAACTGCGCCAGCGCGAGATCAGGCTCACCCAGCGCCGCGTGGAGGAGGGCAATCTCGTAGCCGCTGATGTACTGCCGCTTGGACAACTCGATCAACTGGCGCAGAATCTCGCGAGCCGCTCCCTCCCTTCCCTCCCGCGCTCGAATCCACCCAAAGTAGTAGGGCACGTCCGGTCCGGCCGGCGTTTCCCAGAACTCGCCTTGCTGCGCCCGAGCGATGGCGAGGCCCCCCTTGGCGGAGCCGAAGCTCGGGTCGAGCTCCAGTGCCCTGCGGAATGACCCCACGGCCAAGTCGTATTGGCGGCGGTAAAAGTGTATCCATCCTGCGCTGGCGATGATTTGGACGGACTGCGGTGCGATCTCCAGGGCCACCTGCATCTCACGAAGGGCCTCGTCCAAACGCCCCAGGGGCAACAGGTAGTATGAAGCGTAGGCCTGGTGGCTCAATGCGCTCTTCGGCGCCAACTCCAGCGCCCGGTCAAACGCTCGCTTCGCCTCCGGCCAGTTCCCCCGGCAAGTACCTTGAACGATACCGAGCACCCTGTAGGCTCCGGCCAACCCGCCGTCAATTCGGAGCGCCTGCGTGGCCCCGGCTTCGGCCTTCGGGATCACTTCGCTGGGGCGCGTCATTCCATCGAACGCCTCGGTGATGTAAGTGTCCGCCAGGGCGACGTATGACAAGGCATAGTTCGGGTCCGCCGCAATCGCCCGCTGGAAATACTCCCGCCCCTTGACGGTCTCGCTCCGCTGGCACTTGGACGCGTGTTGAAGACCTATCTGCCAGGCTTCGTAGGCGAGCCGGGCGCGGACCTCTTTGGTGATGTCCCGGGCCACGTTGCTCTGCAATCGAACCATCTCGCGGAGATCGCCCTGGTAGTTCTTTGCCCAGACCTGGCGCTCGTTGCCGGCGTCGATCAACTGCACGGTGATCCGGCCACCGCCGTCGGCGCGCGACACCGAACCTTCCAGCAGGTAGTCCGCCTGCAAGTCGCGCGCGATCGCGCGCACCCTGTCCGCCCGCTTCTGGTACGCTCTGGCCGAGGTTCGCGAGACCAAGCGCAGCCCCCCGGTCTCGGCCAGGCCGCGGATGATGGCGTCCGTCAGCCCGTCGGCGAAGGGTTGCTCGACGAGGTCGCCCGACAGGTTCGCGAGAGGCAACACCGCGATCGCTATGCGCGAAGCGTCGGGCCGGCTCGCGGGCCCTGGCAGCAGCCGCCTCCACAGCAGGGCACCCACGACGATGATCACGAGCGCGAGGACCACTGCGGCCGCGGCGAGCCTGGACCTCGAAAACAGCCGCGCGTGGCGTGGGCGATCCTGGGCCGCGGGCGCCTGCCCTAGCAGGCCTTGCAGGTCCGCGGCCAGTTCCCCGGCAGTCTGGTACCGCTCCGCGGGAGCCTTCGCCAGGGCCTTCCTCACGATCCGGTCCAGCTCCGGCGGCACGCCGGAACGCACCGTCGTCAACGGCGCCGGGTCCTCAGTCAGAATGGACGCGAGGTTCTGGTCCGCACGAAAGGGCAGCTTGCCGCTCACCGCTTGATACAGCACTACCCCCAGCGACCATATGTCGGACCGCCGGTCCAGCTTCTCGCCGCGGAGCTGCTCCGGCGACACGTAGGCGGGTGTGCCCAGGAGCATTCCGTCTTGCGTCATCCCCGGTTGGTCCTCCCGGAGGGCCAGCCCGAAGTCGGTGATCACCACGCGCCCTTCGGCGTCGAGCATGATGTTGCCGCTCTTGATGTCGCGGTGGATGACGCCCGTCCGGTGTGCCGCCTGTAGCCCCCGCGCCGCGTCTGCCATGATCCGCAATGCCTCGTCGAGCTCCAACGGCCCCGCGGTGATCCTCTCCTTGAGCGTCGGGCCATCGACGAATGACATCGCGAAGAATACCTGCCCGTGCGCTTCGTCGATCTCGTGCACCGTGCAGATGTTCGGATGATCGATGGCGGCCAAGGCCTTCGCCTCCCGGACAAACCGGGCCCGGTGTTCCGGGCTCAGCGACACGTGCGGCGCGAGGAACTTGAGCGCCACGGTCCGCCCCAGTTTCAGGTCCTCCGCCTGGTACACCACCCCCATGCCGCCCTGTCCCAGCTTCTGGAGGATGCGGTAGTGCGTGATGGTCCGCCCGGACGAATCAGGCGGTCGCACCGGGCTTTCGATCAAGCCCGGCGCGGAGTGCTCCCGCAGCAGGCTCTCGACCTCCTGCCGCAGGTCTTCATCCGCGCCGCAGGCCCCGGCCACGAAACCCGGCCGCTCCGTTTCCTCCCGCTCGAGCGCGGCCTGGAAGATCTCCTTCACCTGGGCCCAGCGCTCGGGAGTCATGCGCCGCGCCTTGGAGAAAGCTCTCTGCGCAGCCACGCGCTCGCCAGAGCCCACTCCCGGTTGACGGTGCGCAAGGAGACTCCCAGCGCCTCGGCGGTCTCTTTCACAGTCATGCCCGCGAAATAGTGCATCTCCACGATCTGCGCCTGTTGCTGGTCGAACTGCCGCAGGCGTGACAGGGCCTCATCAATGGCCAGGATCTCTTCCAGTTTGTGGGGGCTGGCTTCGATCTCGACGCAGTCCAGGTCCAGCACCGCGGCGCCCGCTCCGCGCTTGTCCGCGAGGCGTGCCCGCGCGTGATCCACCAGCACCCGCCGCATCATCTGTGCCGCCACCCCGAAGAAGTGCGCGTGGTCCCGCCAGCCGACCTGGGTCTGGTCCGCGAGACGCAGCCAGGCCTCGTTGATCAGAGCCGTCGGCTGGAGCGTGTGTCCAGGGCGTTCGTCCCGCATGCAGGCGCCGGCGATGCGCCGGAGTTCCTGGTACACCACGCGGACCAGTTCCTCCGCGGCGTCGGGTTGCCCCTGCCGCACCTTCCGGAGCAAGACAGTCACGTCACCCGGCGCTTCCTCCATGGCTTCCGGCCCGCCCATTCGATTCTACCTCTGGCCGAAGCGCCTGCCTTTCCCACAGGGACGTTGGCGCTCTTTGTCCGGTTTCTCCGCGTAGTGAGTAGGAGCAGAGGTCAATCAGATGAATGTGAACGCCCGGCGCCTGCGAACGATTCCGTGGTGGAATTCGGCCACCACGCTGCGCGAGCACAGCCAGGGCCAGGACATCGTCACCGCGGCGCTTGAGCCACCGAGTATCCCCGTGGCGATCAATGGCGTACTCTGGCGCGGGCTCGAACGCGCAGTTGTGGTTGGACACTCACTTGCTCCAGTCAGCGCGGGACCCGGCGCCCAGCCGGGGCAACCCAAAGGAGAAACACAATGCGCAGAATTCTCACTCCGTTGATAGTCTTTCTCGCTCTTCCGGCGTTCGCCCAAGTGGCTTTCAAGAATGCCGAACTGCGAACGAGCTTGCAGGGTCTCCAGCAAGGAGATGAGGGCAAGCTGGTCGTGGAGCGGGACACCGTTCGTTTTCTCACGGACAGCGGCCGCAGCCTCTCGCTGCCGGCGCCAGCAGTCAAGAGCGTGATCTACTCCCGAGTCTCCGGGCGGCGCTGGAAGGCGGCCCTGTTTCCCGCCCCGGTCTTCCCACCGACGCTGCTGCTGATGTTCTCCAAGGGGCGCAAGCACTACCTCGAGCTGGCCTTTGACGATGGCCACGACCTGGTCGGAGCCGTGGAGGTCAAGCTCCACAAGAGCAACTATCGCGGGGCCTTGCGCGCCGTCGAGCAGGTCACCGGATTGACGGCCTTGTACGAGCAGGAGGGGATCAAAGACACCCGGCAGGCGCTCGCCGCCCGCCCGCGTGTCCAGCCTCCGTCGGAGATGGGCGGGCCGACGTTCAGGTAGGTATTCAGCCGTGACTGAAGAGACTTCTTCCGGCAACCTGCCGGGGCCGCCGACGGTCACCGCCTGGCCAAGTCACGCCGAGGCGCGCCGCACCCCGGCTGGCGAACTCTTGCGCGATCGGAAACGCCCCAGACTCCGTCTGAACGGGCGTGGAGGGAACATCATGACCAAGAGACTCACGTTTGCCTTTCTCGTACTGAGCCTGGCGGTTGCCTGCGGAGAGGACTGGAGGCGCGGGACATTGCAGCTTTACGGCGCCGCCGGAGGCAACGTTGTGGCCGATACGGCCGAGAACTGGAAGCCATCGTTCGGCCTGGGGCTCGCGGCCGGAATGGGACGCTACGTCGCGGTAACAGGCAGCTACGCCTGGAATCGGCTGGCTTCCCTGGACCAGTCCGGTTGTCTGGAGGGGGCATGCCTGCGGGTGCAGGCGCGGGCCGTCGCCCATGAACTGCTGGGCGGCTTGCGGCTGACCGCCGCCCGGCCCAACCGCTTCACACCCTACGTTGCGGTGGGCGGTGGTCTGGTCCGAACCCGGGCCTCGGGCAGCACCCCGGACCTCACGTTTTCAGCGACCAGGGCCAGACCTGCCTTCGCCATCGGTGGCGGGGTGGACGTCGGCGTGGGCGGGCCGGTGTCCGTGATCTTCGACTTCCGGGCGGTCAAGGCATCCGAGGTGCGCGCGTACGCACGCGCCAGCGCCGGCATAGGGTTTCTATTCAGGTAGGGGCGCGCGCGGGCGCCAGGCCCCGGGCTGGCTCACTTAGGACACCAGGGCCGCGACGACTCCCACCGAGTTGAACAGGCTGTGGGTGATGATCACCGGCAGGAGGTTTCCCCTGAGTCGAACGTAGTAGGCCAGCGGGAGAGACGCCGCGAAGATCGGACCGTAGTTCCAGGGGGAGAAGAAGTGATAGATGGAAAACAGCGCGGCGTTGACGGCCGGAGCGCAGGCCTCGGGCGCCGGGATCCTCGGCAACAGAAAACCACGGAAGTACAGCTCTTCCACGATCGGCGCGACGACGCCTGAGAGCAGGAGGCCGAGCCACAGCGTCGTTGGCGGAATGCGCGCAGGCAGCGCGTCAAAAATCGCCCACGACGGCAGCCACTGCTCGGCCGCGCGCAGTATGAGCTGCCTCGTAGGTGCAACCAGCAGGCCCACGGTCATCGCTACAACGTAAAGAGCCAGGGCGCTCAACAAGGTCTCTGGGATCGAGACGCGGGCGCTGCTCAACGGGGCAACGAGGTGCCTCCAACTGACACCGGTCCGCCTTCGTTCCGCGAGCAGGATACCCACCTCGACGGGGGCCAGGACCAGCGGAATGCACAGCAGCAGGGCGAGGTAGCTCGAGCCGCCGGCTCGATTCACAACCGGCGCTACGAGCAAGAACACGAAGGCGAACGGAAGACCGGGAGCGAGATGGAGAGCAATCGTTCTCCTGAGGGAGTGACGTTCCGGCACGTACCGCCCCTCTGCCATAGATGGGTCCGTCACCACAGTGATTGTACATCCCGTAGACGTGTTTCCAACAGCGTGCCGGGGTGCGCCAGCGCGCGCCAAGGCTTG